>CANJWF010000030.1 GCA_947478315.1 Sphingobacteriaceae bacterium
ACAATATTTGAGAAACGCGTTCTATCTCTTTTTCCCTTCCAACAATCGGATCTAATCGACCCTCTTCCGCAGCTTTAGTTAAATCCTTCCCAAAATTGTCTAGTACTGGTGTTTTAGATTTTGTATCTGAAGATTTTTTAGGTGGACTGTAAGAAGAATCATCATCTCTAAAATCTTCATCTCCCCCAGTAGGCGCAGAAGATGCTTCGGGTATTGTATTCTTTTTATGATTATTAACTTCGTCTTTCACTACTTCATAATTTATTTTATACCTAGACAGCATTTGAGAGGCTATACTATCCTCATCTCGAAGTATAGCAAGTAATAAATGTTCGGTTCCTATCAAATCACTTTTAAACATTCTAGCTTCTAAGTAAGTTATTTTTAATACCTTTTCGGCTTGCTTGGTTAATGGTATATTACTCATATTCACATGTATACCCACATTAGTTTTAACTACTTCCTCTATAGAATCTCTTAATTCTGAAACTTTAACACCTAACAAATTCAATAATTTTATAGCAAAACCACTCCCATCTCTTATCAATCCCAACAACAAATGCTCTGTTCCGATGTAATCGTGCCCTAATCTTAATGCCTCTTCTCTGCTGTAAGAGATAACATCCTTTACTCTTGGTGAAAAACGCGCTTCCATAGCATTTAATAAGTTTAAAATATTTTATTAATTAACAAAAGATGCCTCACTCCAAACGACATTTGAACTGAATATATAAACAAAGGTAACAAAAGCCTAGCAAAATATATCGGGATTCACGATATTTGACACTCATTTAAAAATAATGTCAGACGAAAAAATAATTTTCTCAATGGCGGGAGTAAATAAGATTTACCCCCCTCAAAAGCAAGTACTAAAGAACATATACTTGTCTTTCTTCTATGGTGCAAAAATTGGTGTAATCGGATTAAACGGTTCGGGAAAATCTTCTTTACTTAAAATTATTGCAGGATTAGATAAATCATACCAAGGAGAAGTAGTATTTTCCCCTGGGTATTCGGTAGGTTATTTAGAGCAAGAACCTCAATTAGATGCAGAAAAAACCGTCAAAGAAGTAGTAGAAGAGGGTGCAGCAAAAATCACCAACATTTTAAAGGAATACGAAGCCATCAACGAAAAATTTGGATTACCTGAAGTTTATGAGAATGCTGATGAGATGGATAAATTGATGATTAAACAAGGTGCATTACAAGATCAAATTGATGCTTTAGGAGGGTGGGAATTGGATAGCAAATTAGAACGAGCAATGGATGCATTACGTTGCCCTGATGGAGAAGCTAAAATAGCAAACTTATCCGGAGGAGAAAGAAGACGCGTTGCTCTTTGTCGCCTACTTATTCAAGAACCTGATGTTTTACTACTTGATGAACCTACTAATCACTTGGATGCAGAATCTATCGATTGGTTAGAACAACATTTACAACAGTATAAGGGTACGGTGATTGCAGTAACACATGACCGATATTTTTTGGACAATGTAGCTGGATGGATATTAGAGCTAGATAGAGGTGAAGGAATTCCTTGGAAAGGGAACTACTCTTCGTGGTTAGACCAAAAGGCTAAAAGGTTATCACAAGAAGAAAAATCAGAAACGAAACGCCAAAAAACACTCGAGAGAGAGCTAGAATGGGTACGCATGGCACCTAAGGCACGTCACGCAAAGGCTAAAGCAAGATTAGCGAATTACGAAAAATTAGCGTCAGAGGAAGGTAAGGAAAAAGAGGATAAATTAGAATTATTTATACCGCCAGGACCAAGATTAGGAGGAGTGGTTATTGAGGCTCAGGATATAAGTAAAACCTATGGAGAAAAAATATTGTTTGAAAACTTAAGTTTTTCATTACCTCCAGCAGGTATTGTTGGTATTATTGGTCCTAATGGGGTTGGAAAAACAACCTTATTTAGACTCATCACAGGAAAAGAACACCCAGACGCAGGAACATTTAAAGTAGGAGAAACAGTGGCTTTAGGTTATGTAGATCAAATGCATGACGACCTTGACCCCGAAAAATCTGTTTGGGAAAATATCACAGATGGTCAAGAGACCATTTTATTAGGCAATAAACCTTGTAATTCACGTGCCTACGTGTCAAAATTTAATTTCAACGGAGCAGACCAACAGAAAAAAGTAGGTGTACTTTCGGGCGGGGAACGTGGTCGGGTTCATCTAGCTATTACACTTAAGAAAAGTTCTAACGTGCTTTTACTCGATGAACCTACCAATGACATAGATGTAAACACATTACGGGCTTTAGAGGAAGGATTAGAAAATTTTGCAGGTTGTGCAGTTATCATTTCTCATGATCGTTGGTTTTTAGACCGTATTTGTACTCATATTTTAGCATTCGAAGGCGATTCTCAAGTATATTTTTTTGAAGGTAATTATAGTGAATATGAAGAAAATCGTAAAAAAAGACTGGGAGACCATGCCCCTAAAAGAGTGAAGTATAAAAAATTAGTACTATAAAAAAAGGGGAGCCACCGAGGCTCCCCTTTTTGCTTATACAACAAAAACTATTATTTCTTAAGATACAAGAGAATAAATCCAAAAGTAGTTACGACTTGACTTATCCAAAAAATAAACATCCATTTAATCATTTCCGCTTTTGCATTTGCTAAATCTTCTTTAGTAACCAACACTTCTCCTTTGGCAGCAAGTTCTGCTTGTATCTCTTGTTTAACAAAACTAACCAAAGACTGAGCCTCTCGCTCACCCAACTTAGACTTGATTAGGTCGTAAAGCTGTATATCTGAAATCGCAATATTCATAACGCTGTTGTAAAAAACGTGGATTACAAATTTAAAAAATAAAATGTTTAACGAAAAAGATTTTTTTGGCTAAACATTTTTTAAAGTGCACGTTTGTAAGCTTCTATGCAACGCTTTCGAGCAAAATTATGTTCTACAATAGTTTGTTGCAAATAAGTTAATGTTGCATATTCTGGCACCCATTCTTTGATGTAAGTTAAATTTTGATCAAATTTAGCTGTCTGTAAAGCAGGATTAAACACTCTAAAATAAGGTGCGGCATCGCAACCTGTTCCTGCTACCCACTGCCAACCTCCATTGTTAGAAGCTAAATCAAAATCCAATAATTTTTTAGCAAAATAAGCTTCGCCCCACCGCCAATCAATTAATAAATGTTTGGTTAAAAACGAAGCTGTAATCATTCTAACACGATTGTGCATATAACCAGTAGCATTCAATTGGCGCATACCTGCATCAACGATGGGATAACCTGTTTGACCTTGACACCAACGTTGAAATTCTGTTTCATTATTTAACCATGCAATTTGGTCATATTGAGGTTTAAATGATTGACGAACTACTTGAGGGAAATGCCATAATATCATTTGATAAAATTCTCGCCATATCAACTCGTTTAAAAAAACATCATTTAGTTGTAAGGCTTTTTCAACAAGTTGACGAATGCTAATCGTACCAAAACGCAAATGTAATCCTAATTGACTCGTACCTTGCATAGCAGGATAGTCTCGTTGCTCATGATATTTACTAATTTTCGATGAATCTATTTGAGAGGAGGGTATTTGGAGCAAGATGGGATAAAAACCAATGTCAGAGAGTGGCATCACATGTTGCATATCCATTTTTGAAAAATTATGTGAATATTTTTCAATATCATAGCAGTTATAATCAGATATAACTAGTTGACTTTTCCATTTTTTGCTGTATGGTGTAAAAACTGTATAAGGCGTACCGTCACTCTTTATAATATCGTTTTTTTCGAAAATTACTTGGTCTTTGTATGTATGGAATGTAATGTTTTTTTCTTGCAAGAATTGTTTTATTGTTTCGTCTCTTTGACGTGCATAAGGTTCATAGTCATGATTTGTAAAAACGGAATGGATGTTATAATCATCAAATAATTGCTTCCATACTCGTAAAGGTTCTCCGTAATAAACTTTTAATGTAGTTCCTAATTTGACTAACTGTAAATTTAGTTGGATTAGTTGATGGTGAATAAAATTTACGCGCTTGTCAGATTTATCTTCCAATTGATGTAAGATATGAGTATCGAAAATAAAGATAGGAATGACGGGTATGTTAGCCTTTAATGCGTGATAAAGTGCAGCATTATCTTCTAATCGCAAGTCTCTACGAAACCAAAAGATATTAACATCATCTTGATTGGAAGCCATTCTGATTGAAAATTGGTGCAATGAATAAGATTTATTGCTGATTTTGTTGAGATAGAGCATCAGCAATGACTCTATCGTTCGATAAGCGAGGTACTTTGTTTTGTCCACCTAATTTACCTTGTGTTCGCATATAATTAATGAATGCTCCAGGTTTAAGCATATTTATTTTCAACGTTTGTAAAATTTTCCCCTCGATTAAATCGGCGTAGTAACTATTTTTCTGCTGTAATACAGCATCAACTTTGCAGGCGAATTGAATTAAATCGATGGGAGGCTTACTAAATTCTATCAACCACTCATGATAGGGCAATTCATTATTAACGGGGTTAACTTGAGGAGCCACTGTAAATTCAGTTATTTCAACCTGATGCTGCTTGGCAACAGTCATCAACGCATGCTCTACCTCTTCACCTATAACATGTTCTCCAAAGGCTGAAATAAAATGTTTAATGCGCCCTGTTACAACTATGCGATATGGTTTTTTTGAAACAAATTTGATGGTATCTCCTATGCTATAGGCCCAAAGTCCTGCGTTAGTTGTCAG
Source organism: Sphingobacteriaceae bacterium (assembly GCA_947478315.1). Lineage (GTDB taxonomy): Bacteria > Bacteroidota > Bacteroidia > Sphingobacteriales > Sphingobacteriaceae > CANJWF01. The sequence goes on from CANJWF010000030.1 coordinate 4,721, forward strand.
TATTAAAGCATAATTTTTATTCACTTCTACTTCTCCTATACTCAAACGTGTTGGCTTTTCGTTAAAGTATTCTTCCACAGGAATAAATTCATAGAACATTCCGCTATTAATAGAAAGTAACAAGCCTTGCGATGGCTGTAAATCTTGGTAAGCGATAAATCCTTCAGATGCGGGATACGTTTCAACCGTATCAACTTGCCTACCTATACTATCTAACAATTTAGCCCGATAAGGTTCGAAATTAACTCCCCCGTAAACAAAAAGTTCAAAATTTTTGAATATAGTACCTATTTTTTCTCCGCCTGATTGTTGAGAGAGTTTGTCGAAATACATTTGCACCCAAGGGGGTATTCCTGAAATAAGGGTCATGTTTTGTGACTTTGTCTCTGCAACAATTGCGTCTACTTTTTGTTCCCAATCTTCTATACAATTTGTTGTATAGGATGGCATTCTATTTTTTTGCAGGTATTTAGGTACATGATGTGCAACAATGCCAGACAAGCGTCCTAACTGAATGCCTGCCTTGGATTCTAGTAGTGGACTTCCTTGTAAAAAAATCATTTTCCCTGTTAGAAAGGCAGTTTTTCCTGTTTCGTGAATATACGCCAATAAGGCATTTCTTGCTGCTCTAATATGCTCGGGCATCGAATCTTTAGAAATGGGAATATATTTGACACCTGAAGTTGTACCTGATGTTTTGGCGAAGTATAAAGGTTTTCCTGTCCATAGAATATCAAATTTACCTTTCAATATATCCTCTATGTATGGTTTTAGGGTTTCGTAATCTCGAATGGGAACTTTATTTTTAAAATCTTCATAGGAAGAAATTTCAGTAAATAGGTGGTCTTTTCCAAACTTTGTTTTACGTGCTTTTTGAATTAAATGATGTAGTAACTGATGTTGAATTTTTATTGCATCGTCTTGACATTTTTTAATTTTTTTAGCTTGCTTTTTGGCAATCCATTTACTCAAAAATTCTTTCATTAGCATACAAGTTGTTTAGTTCATGAGGGTTCATTTCCCTATGGCATTCCTAAAATAATCCGTCTTTATTTTAAGATATGCAGAGAACTTAAGAGAAGAACCTCTTGGTGTACATAAAACACTATATGTAAGTTTCATCGGTTATTTCTATTGAAGCAACTTGCTCGGAATCTTGCACTTGGTAGTAGTTGACTAAATTTCTATAAATGACTACCAAGGCTACAGAAGTGAGCGGAACAATTAGGAAAAAATTAAGTATTCTCAAAACAATACCTACCATGATATAATTTCTACTATCTAACCACGAAGTGGTAATGTAGGTTAACCCAAAAGCTAGTAACAAAATGAATATTCGAAAAACTTTTGCTTTTGTAAATTTATAACTATCGCGAATGGCTTCTAATGGTCCTAAATTTTGGTCTAAAATAAAAAACTGATAGAAATAAACTCTTAAAAATAAAAACACTAATGGAATAAGCGTAACACAGGAAAGTGCCAATTGTAAATCTTTTTGACGGGGAGCAATCTTAATAATTAGAGGTAATGCACTACGAATAAGGACAAATCCACCTATAGCAAAAATCAAGAAATATAACATAGTTGATATTAGATAGTTGCCTATTTGCAAAAAATTGGGTTGTATTTGTTCTATTTCAAAATCTTCGTTGTCTTTATCCAAAATCCAAAAAATAGCTTTTGTAAGCCCTAAATTAACAATAGTATAAGCCAACAAAAAAACGATGCCTAACAAAACACTAACACCTATATTCAATCTTGTATTTAAATATAGAGACATGAGGTTAGAGAATGTAGATATACAAAAGAGTATAACGGTAAAAATGGTTAATAACCAATAATGTTTTTTGGTTATGCGCCATGCTATAGAAAAAATTTCTTTTAGGCTTAGATGATCGTCTTTAATCATACAATAGATTTTAAAATTAACTCAATGAATATAATTAACGGCTTTTTTTATACTGTAAGGTAATCAACTCTTGAATAAATCCTAATCCATAAGCAATTAACTGCACAAATGCGGCAATCGTACTCAAGACCGCCACCATCAACGAACGTGTCTTTATAAGCGCATCAGCAAACAAAACTAACACATAAATACCCAACAAAAAATTAAGATAATTGGCAAAGGGAGTTTTCGATACATTAGATAGTAGCGTGATGATGGAAAAAAGAACAAAAAGTGCTGGAAAAAAGTGGACGAATTTTAATTCTGCAGGAAAGAATCTGTATATATTAATTCTTGCTCTTCCAAAAAAATGCAACTGCTTAAAAAATTGTTTAAAATTTGTTCTACGCTTATGGTATACATAAGCTTCGGGAATCAACCCGATTTTAAACCCTTGTTTGTGTATTCTGATACTAAATTCTATATCCTCCCCCATCCTAGTAATGGCATATCCTCTAGTTTGTTCCCAAACTTCTTTAGATATGCCCATATTAAAACTACGAGGATGAAACTGACCGATATGTTTTTTATTACCTCGAATACCTCCTGTGGTAAATAAAGACGTCATTGCATAACTAATGGCTTTTTGTATTGAGGTAAAAGATGGGTGTGCAGCATCTGGACCGCCATAGGCGTCTAAATAATCGCTAATTAATCTATTATAAACTACTGTCAAATAATTTTCAGGGATTAAACAATCTGAATCAAAAACAATAAAATAATCTCCTTTTGCAAGTTCAAAACCAAAATTTCTTGCAAATCCTTGACCTTCATTTTTCTTAAAGTAATAACTAACATTCAATTGAGAATGATAGCGCTCAACAATCTTTTTGGCATCCCAAAAAGACCCGTCTTCTATAATTAATACTTCAAAATTTTTATATTGCTGCTTAGTCAACGAATGTAATAACTCATCTATTTCTTGCGGACGGTTATATAGTGGAACGATAATTGAAAAAAACATCAATTTAAAATAGAAAAATCATATGTAATAGAAGCTGTTTTCACTAGCATATCGTGAACAGAGCAATATTTTGTTACAGCTAATTCACAAGCTTTGGAAACTTTATCTTGCTCCAAGCGACCTTTTAGTGCAAAATGAATGTGTATATGAGTAAACACAGATGGAACCTGATGTTCATTCCTTACTCCATCGACAGTAATTTGTATATCGTCAACTATTTGGCGTTGCTTCTTTAATATAATGAGCAAATCAAATGCACTACAGGAGCCCAATCCCATTAAAAGCAACTCCATCGGACGTACACCTTGATTATTACCTCCGATGGCAAGAGCCCCATCTATGTGAATTTTTATATTGGGAGCCGAACCTAATGCTTCGAAATGAAAAGCATCGTCAACCCTATTGATTTTTACCTGCATGTCAGATTATTTTCGAATAGTTAAATATTTTCATTTGAATATAATTGTTTTTTTAAGGTCTAGTGGAATACCCAACCTATGAACGCTCTCATGGGCATCTCATCTGTTAATTAATTCATTAATGTTTGTTTCTCAATGGTATTCATTCGTATTTCGGAAGTTGTTTTTTTTAATAGTTAAAGAACGTATAACAACATTATCATTCTCCTTCGTGAGCGGTATTGCTCATGGGTGTTTCATAATATGCGCATAATCTTAAAGCAGAGAAAAAGACCGCAAGTTAATTACAAAAAAGAAAAATCTAAATTTTGTAGGCTAATTCTTTTTTTGAGGTGCTAGGAGAAATAAATTTGGGTACGATAGAAGAAAAAGTCTTTATCTCTGGTGCCGTAATTTGTCATGAGAAACCGCTGAATCCTACCATTTAGATTTTCTGCTTTGGCATTGCTATGTCCGTTAATAAAGTAGTTCAAAATATCATCCCAGTGATTGGTAAACATTTTAATGATGAAATTAAAGGATTTCAATCCACTTTTCTTCACTTTGTCAATCCACTTTTTGAGTTGATAATGCATGGTATACAACTTTTTGCCGATATTTTTGGGTTCATACCACGCTCGTATTTCTTCCACCAACTGATAGGCTTTAAACAAGTCGGCATGTTGCTCGAATAACTTGGCTAATAATTGCCTTTGTTCGGTGTCTAAAAGGGTGCTTCTTTTATAAAGCAGGTACTTGGTTTTTTCCAAAAACTCTACATCGCTCCAACCATTAGGGTTGTTTGTTGAAGGTTCTTTTTTAACCTTCAGTTTACTTTTAATATTCAACCTAACCGTATTTAGGGCATCCATAATATGTTTGATAACGTGGAACTTATCTATGATAATTTTGGCATTAGGAAACATTTCTCTACAAATCTTTTTATACATAGGACTCATATCTGAACTGATATATTTAAGTCCTTGACGTTTTTCTTGGCTGAATAGCGCAATGGCTTGTGCAACTACTAATGGTTTTACGCTTTCTATCAAAAGGGCTATTTTACCAGTCTCTGGATTACTGATAATCGTGCTGTACTTACCGCCAATCATCTTTTCATCAATACTCATCGCTTCACCAAAATTCTCTTGTTTGAAAATATGAACAACTTGCTCTTTGCGTATTTCCCCCGTTGAAGCATCATAGTCATAAACCTGATGCCCCGCAAAGTTCCCCGTTTGTTTATCTTGATGGTAATCGCTGATAACATTCCGATACCAACTGTATAACGTTTTGGGCTTTATTTGAAATACCTGCGCTATCGTACTCAGGTTCACTGGATGGGACTCAATGGTACATTTTAAAAAAAGATGCCATCTCTGGGGTCATCTTGGCACTTTGAGCATGTAAGTCATATTCGTTGCTGTAATGGGTGTCGCTCCCTACCTCTTTCCAGCGTCTCCGATGAACTACCAGCATAACTTTTTTGAGTGAGAACGAATGGCTCAGAATGCTGATGGAATTGCAAAAACCATCAAATACTACTTCTTTCCCTTGTAAACAAGAGGGAATCAGCGATTCTTTCTCTCGTAATTCTAACTCCCAACAATCCTTTTTGTTCTGAACACTATACAGTTCAAAATAGGCTAAGTATGCCGCTGGAACTAAAATCTTCAATACCTCTGGCAATAAATCTTCTGATTTTGGTGCTACTTTTTTCATACGCTCCTAAGTTCCGATTTTCTCCTAGCACCTCAAAAAAAGAATTAGCCCGGTTTCCACATTCTATCTGCTTTACCATCAAATAACATGTGTACACCCTGAAACACAAAACGTTCATCGTTTCCGTCAATGTGCATAATACCTTTCATGCGATATATGTCTGTTCCTTTATTTTGAAGTAAATAAGAAATCCATTCATTTACTTTTTGAATACTTAGTGCACTATCATCCTCAATGCCAACTGATGAAACAGTATCATCGTGTTCATGGCTATGCGCATATTCAATAGTTTTAATGGGATTAATCTGTTTAGGAT
>CANJWF010000031.1 GCA_947478315.1 Sphingobacteriaceae bacterium
ATATATTTATTTGAAGGCATTAGAAATAAATGTACTCAATGAAATGAAAGCTCTGGGTCCTTCCAAAAAGCGCAAAAAAATCCAACACTTTTAGTGGAGTAAACAATCGCTATCCTGTTTTTATTTCTCAAATTTGTCGATGGAAAATTTTAAAAAACTTTTTCTCTTAGATGGCATGGCGCTCATCTATAGAGCGCATTTTGCATTTAGCAAAAGTCCGCGTTTTACCTCTTACGGACTCAATACTTCTGCAATGATTGGATTTACCAATACGTTAATTGAAGTATTAAAAAAAGAAAAACCTTCTCATATAGCCGTCGTATTTGATACGCAAGCACCTACCGAACGTCACCTATCTTTTGAAGGTTATAAAGCCCATCGGGAGGCGATGCCCGAAGATTTGGCAACTGCTATTCCTTATATTTTCAAAATTGTTGAAGGATTTAATATTCCTGTTATTACTTCTGATGGTTATGAGGCAGATGATATCATAGGAACTTTGGCAAAAAAAGCTGAAAAAGAAGGTTTTTTAGTCTATTGCATGACGCCCGACAAAGACTTTGCTCAATTGGTGTCAGACAATATTTTTTTATATAAACCTGCGAGAATGGGTAATGATGTAGAGATAATGGGAGTGAAAGAAGTATTAGAAAAATGGGAAATAGAAAATCCATTACAGGTTATAGATATTTTAGGACTTTGGGGAGATGCAGTAGATAATATACCAGGTATACCGGGTATAGGAGAAAAAACTGCTAAGCAATTAATTAAGCAGTATGGTTCGGTAGAAAAAGTAATTGCTAATGCGGTGGAATTGAAAGGAAAAATGCAAGAAAATGTACTCAATTTTGCTGAACAAGGTTTAATATCAAAAAAATTAGCAACCATTTTATTGGATGCACCTGTCTCTTTTGATTCTAAACAGTTGCAAGTAGACCCCCCTAGTCGTGATGTATTAGAACCTTTATTTGCTGAGTTAGAATTTAGAACATTGGGAAAACGCGTATTTGGAGAAGAATTTAACGTGGTGCAAGTCAAGTCTAAAAATTCCACTCCACAAATGGATTTATTTTCAAATCCATTTTCAGTTGAAACCACTGCCGTACAGCAACCCTCTAATGCGCCCGTTGTTAGTGCGGAACATAGTATTAAAAATGTGTTACATGATTATCAATTGATTACTACCCCAGAGGCTCTATCTACTTTAATAACTAATCTATCTAAGCAAGTAGCATTCTGTTTTGATACTGAAACTACGGGAATTGACCCCAACCAATCCGACTTGGTGGGCATCTCCTTCTCTTATCAACAAGGAACTGGATTTTATGTCCCTATTTCTGCAGATAGAGAAGAAGCATTGAAGATAGTTGCGGCATTTAAATCGGTATTCGAAAATGCGAACATCAGAAAAATAGGACATAACATTAAGTATGATATGATGATGCTCAAATGGTATGGCGTACAAGTGCAAGGAGAATTGTTCGATACTCTGTTAGCACACTATTTGATTGACCCAGATACAAGGCACGGAATGGATGTATTAGCACAAAATTATTTAGCCTATACGCCCATCTCAATTACTGAGCTGATTGGTAAAAAAGGTAAAAATCAGGGTAATATGCGTGATGTGGATGTGGAGCAAATAAAAGAGTATGCCGTAGAAGATGCCGACATCACTTGGCAGCTAAGTTGCCTGTTTCAGCAACAATTGAACACCTTAAACGCCAATACACTAGCCAAAGAAGTTGAAAATCCATTGATATACGTTTTAGCCGATATGGAAAAAACAGGTGTGAAAATTGACGCAAATCATCTACATCAATATGCAAAACAACTACAAGAAGACATATTAGTGTTGGAGCAAACCATTTATGATAAGGCAGGCGTTAAATTTAATATTGCCTCTCCCAAGCAACTAGGAGAAATATTATTTGATAAATTAAAGTTGGACGCTAAAGCAAAAAAAACAAAAACAGGACAATACCAAACTGGCGAAGATGTGTTATTGGCTTTAGCTCCAAAAAGTGATATGGTGCAAAATATTTTAGATTTCAGGCAATTACAAAAATTAAAATCCACTTACGTAGATGCTTTGCCCACTATGATTAACGCACGAACAGGTAGAGTACATACTTCCTATAACCAAGCAGTAGCCGCAACAGGTCGGTTGAGTTCTAACAATCCCAATTTACAAAATATACCCATCCGCACCGAACGGGGACGGGAGGTACGTAAAGCATTTATTCCAGAAAATGATGATTCCTATATTGTTTCTGCCGATTACTCTCAAATAGAACTTCGCTTAATTGCCGAAATTAGCCAAGACATCAATATGCTCGAAGCCTTTTTACAAGGAAAAGATATTCACACAGCTACAGCAGCTAAAGTTTATGGTATTCCATTGGAGTTGGTAGATAGCACCCAACGCCGGAATGCTAAAGCTGTCAATTTCGGTATTATTTATGGACAATCTGCTTTTGGCTTATCTCAAAATTTAGGAATTACACGTGGTGAAGCAGCTACCATTATCGAAGAATATTTTAAACAATATCCAGGTATTAAGCAATATATGAACAATACCATAGCCCAAGCACGTGAACAAGGTTATGTTGAAACATTATTGGGAAGAAGACGTTATCTGCGTGATATTAATTCTGCTAATGCCATGACACGTGGTTTTGCAGAACGGAATGCAATTAACGCCCCCATACAGGGCTCTGCTGCAGATATGATTAAAGTAGCTATGATAGGTATTTATCACGATTTGCAAGCACAAAAATTACAAAGCAAAATGATTATGCAGGTGCATGATGAGTTGGTGTTTGAAGTTCCCAGTTCTGAACTTGAAACTATAAAACCTATTATTCGAGAACGGATGAGTAATGCCATAAAAACTACCGTGCCTATAGAAATAGAGATAGGGCAAGGTAAAAATTGGTTAGAGGCACATTAGCGCATTTTAATTTTGTGCCGAGTGGATTGTATCTTTTCTACTCGGCACAAAATTGAACAGTATTTATAATTTAAATGCTGTTTTTATTTGCTCAACAAAATCTAATTTTTCCCAAGTAAACAACTCCACTTCTACTGTTTTTTGCTCTCCGTTAGGAGAAAAAAAAGTTTTTTTCACTATTTCATTTTTTCGTCCCATGTGACCATAAGCTGCTGTCTCGGCATAAATAGGGTTGCGTAACTTTAATCTTTTCTCGATGAAATACGGACGCATATCAAAAATTTGTGCCACTTTTTTGGCTATTTCTCCATCACTTAAACCAACCTTAGCTGTACCATAAGTATTTACATAAATACCGCAGGGTTGAGCAACACCAATAGCATACGACACTTGCACTAAAACTTCAGTTGCAACACCTGCTGCTACTAAATTTTTGGCGATGTGACGAGTAGCATAAGCTGCCGAACGGTCCACTTTAGAGGGGTCTTTACCAGAAAAAGCTCCTCCACCATGAGCCCCCTTGCCTCCATAAGTATCCACAATAATTTTTCTACCGGTTAAACCCGTATCTCCATGTGGTCCTCCGATAACGAATTTACCCGTAGGATTGATATGGTAAACAATTTTATCGTTAAATAAGGCTTGAATTTCAGGCTTTAGGTGCGCTTTTATACGAGGTATGAGTATGCTGATTAAATCCGATTTGATTTTTTTAAGCATATTTTCTTCTGTATCGAAGTCGTCATGTTGAGTAGAAATAACAACAGTATCTATCGCAATAGGTTTATGATTATCATCGTAAGCAATAGTTACTTGTGATTTTGCATCAGGACGTAGATACCTAATGTCTTTATTTTCACGTCTCAGCACTGCTAATTCTTGTAACAATTTGTGGGATAAATCCAGTGCTAAAGGCATATAATTTTCTGTTTCATTGGTTGCATAACCAAACATCATACCTTGATCGCCTGCTCCTTGCTCTTCAGGTTTAGAGCGGTCTACACCTTGATTAATATCAGGCGATTGTTCGTGAATAGCAGAAAGAATACCGCAAGAATTGGCTTCGAACATATATTCAGATTTGGTGTATCCAATTTTACGAATCACTTCACGTGCTATCTGTTGCACATCTAAGTAGGTGGTAGATTTAACTTCTCCCGCTAGTATTACCTGCCCTGTTGTTACTAAAGTTTCGCAGGCAACTTTTGAAGTAGCATCAAATGCTAAAAAATTATCAATTAAAGCATCTGAAATTTGATCGGCGATTTTATCGGGATGCCCTTCCGAAACCGATTCCGAAGTAAACAAATAAGACATTTTTATTTTATTTTTAAATTTATAGAGGAAATTAACTACGAAGAGAGTCAGAAGCGACAGCGAATGATACCGCCCAAAAAGAAAAGAAACCGTTTATTGGTTTAGCACTTTTTTTTGAGTGGTTGCAATCAACGTAAATCGATCCACTTTCATTGGTCAAAGCTAAAATATATTTCCCAAAAATGGATACATACAGTCGGTAATCTTTAAAAAATTGACAGTGTATTTACTGTTTTTTTCTCCTACTTTTGAATTCTTAAATCATTACTCATTTTTTGATGAATGTTTTAATGAAGCGTAAAATCTTTCGGTTACAGTTGTAAATTATCACTTTCTATTAACCAATTTTTATGTCAATAAAAGAAATTACTGTACAAGAACTAAAAAAAAAAATGGATGTTCAAGAAGATTTTCAATTGATTGACGTTCGCGAAATTTTTGAACATGAAATGGTTAATATAGGCGGATTACTGATGCCTATGGCCACTGTGGTAGATGAATTAGAACATATCGAAAAAAATAAACCCGTAATTGTTTACTGTCGGAGTGGAGTGCGTAGTGCAAACATTATTGCTTATTTAGAATCACAATATGGCTTATTAAACTTATACAATCTTAAAGGAGGTATTAATGCTTGGGCAATGGAAATAGATAATAGTTTATCTCCCTATTAAAGATTAAATGCTATGATGTGGAAAAAATTAATTTTAAACGTTTGCATCAATTTGGTGCTTATTTGTTCTTCTATAGGCATCGTATGGTCGTGGCAACACAAACACTATGCTTTTATTGTTGGTTTAGGATTTGTGTTTATCCTGTTTGTCTATTTCAAAATTAATATGATTAAGGAGGTACGTTCTAAGTTAAAATGACTTATTACAAATTTGTTGTTGTTCTCACCTTGATTTGCTAGGTTGTTATTGCTTACTCAACTGATATGAATGAAAACATTTACGATTAGTTTTTCGCTACTGCTAATTAGCATTTGTTCTTCGTTTGCGCAAATTGCTAAGATTAAGTCTACTATCAGAAAATTTTATGAAAGTAATGATACTGCTCGTTCGAGTAGTCCATTATTTGTACCCGATTTTGCTGTCTCTCCTGAGAGGGGTGTAGAATTAGGGTTAATGTTGGTCAATCATTTTTATATTGATCAACAAGATTTGCAAAATTATGGTTCGTCTTATTTGGTTGGATTAGCTTATAGTACCAAACAAATGTTTAGAGGCGGAGGGCGATGGAATCTGTGGACCAAAGGTAATCAATATCATTTTTCGGGAGAGGGTTGGTATATTTATTTTCCGTTTTCTTTTTATGGTATAGGTGCTCACACTAAACAACAAGATGGTGATTTGGTTTTTCAGCGACGCACCAAACTCAATTTAGAAGCCGAGAAAAAATTAGCACCTTTCGTTTATTCTGGTATCAATTTAAGTTTTGAACATAATCAATTTACTCCCGACGTTTCTACGGGCGTATTTTCTTCAGGTAATACCCTTCCTTACCCTGTTTATGGTAAAGACGGAGGTAGTGTGTTGTTTATTGGTCTTAATCAAGTGCTAGATAATCGTAATTCTAGTATTTATACCACTGAGGGGTCTTATTTGAAATTTTCATACAGTTATGCCCCCGCAATTTTTAAAAATAATGCTTATGAGGGTAGTCAAGCATTAGTTAATCTTCGAAATTTTAGTCCGTTAAATGCTCAAACTGTTTTAGCACTCAATGTTCAATATCAGACTTTTCAAGGGAATTATTTGCCATTTTTTCTCATGCCAGCTTTGGGAGATAAACTTTTTAGGGGTTATTACTGGGGACGCTATCGTGATCGTAATTTAGCTGTTGTTCAATCGGAAATAAGGTATAGACCCGCTAAAAGAATAGGTATTGTAGGTATTGCTGGTTTGGGAACTGTTTTTGATCAAGATTTAAAATGGTCTGATATTAAGCCTAATTTGGGTGTAGGATTACGATATTTTTTCGATTTGGAAAAAAATCTTGCCTTGCGCTTAGATTATGTGGTAGGTGAAAAAAAGAATGGAGAAGACCGTCAACAAGGTTTTTATATAGGAGTGGGGGAAACTTTTTGAATTTTTCAAATTAAGGCTTATTTTAAACTAAGAAGGGAAGAGGGGGGTAAAGTATTTTACCCCCCTCTTCCCTTCTTAGTTTAAAATGGGCTTTCAAACTTTTTGAATTTTGGTAATAGTTCATCTTTGGCCGATAAGATAATATCATCAGTTTTAATATTCCAATCAATATTTAAATCGCTATCGTTCCAAATTACCCCAATTTCAGCTGTTTTGTTGTATAGTGCGGATACTTTATAACTAAAAATGGTATTGTTTTCAAGTGTGATGAAACCATGTAAAAAACCTACAGGTATCCACAACATGGTGTGGGTGTTGGCTGAGAGTTCAATACTAAAATGTTGTCCATAGGTAGGAGAACTTTTTCTGATATCGACGGCAACATCTAATACGCTACCAGTAATGACACGTACTAGTTTGCCTTGTGCCGATGGATAATTTTGAGCATGTAGTCCTCTTAACGTGCCTCTTTGAGATAAGGATTGGTTGTCTTGAACGAAAATATCGGTAATTCCCACTTCTGCAAATTTTTGTTGACTGTAGCTTTCGTAAAAATAACCACGGTCATCTTTCCATAGAGTTGGTTCGATAACCAAAAGGTCTTTAATAGGCGTTTCGATAAATTTCATGATACTGTAATTGATGAATGATTATAATCAAGGATTAGGTTCTGTGTCTCCCCTTAAGAACCGAAAACGTTTACGCGCTTCTATGATGCGTACACTTGCAGGGAAATCCATAATAAGTTTTTCATAGTGTTCTTTAGCTTTTTGTGGCATGTTTAATCGTGTTTCTTCGATATTGGCCAACATAAATAGTGCATCGTCTGCCAGTGCTTCATAGTAAAAATTGTCGATAATAGTTTGTAGTGTTTGTGTTGCTTGTTGCCATTGCCGTAGGGCAATGGCAATAGTTGCTTTGCTCATTAATACTTCATCGGATAAGTTATGGTTGGGAAATTCTTTACTTAAAGTATCTAAATAGTTTGACGCCGTTTGATAACGTGTTTTAAAAATGTTTAAACGGGCTTTTGCATAAAGCTGCAAGGCACGTTTGTTGGTGTCTAAGGTTACATTTTCAGCAATTAAGGCACTTAAATCTATTGCATCGTTAGAAATGAGTTGAGAGGTGCCTCCTTTTAGTACGTTTAATTGAGATTGTGTCCAGTCGAAATCGCCGTTAAAAAAAGCCAATTGTGCGTTCCGAAACATGGCATCTTGTCCTAAGAGGTTGTCTTTTTGTGATTTTTCTACTTGTCCGTATAGTAACGTAGCTTCCCAGCGTTCATCGTTGAGGGTATATAAATCTCCTAAATCTAATTTAACTTCGTCTATAACTGACTGAGTTATTCCACTCATTACTATCGCTTCGTTCAATAATTGTTTTGCTTCGTCAGATTTATCGAGTTTGTAGGCTTTGAGTTCAGCTAGCTTCCGAATGGCGAATAACGTGTTTCTGTTTTTTCCGTATTCATTTAGTAACTGTTCGTAATCCTTTTCTAACTCAATCAGATCTTCTTTGGTTGCTTTTCCTTCTTCTATTTTTTGATTTCTTACGTTGAGGATGCCTGTTTTTGCTTCTATATAGTACGTATTGTTATTATTGCCTTTGTCAATTAAATATCGGTAGGCTTTAATGGTTTCTTCGTATGCTTTATTACTTAAAAATACATTGGCAATTTCATAAATACGTCGCCCTCGTTCGTTTAATCGTTGATCTATGGCAATTACTTGTATGAGTGCTTGGTTAAATTCCTGTTCTTGTAAAAATGTCCAAATGAGTAGTTCTGCTAGACTGATGCTATTGGGATGTAGTTGTATAGTTTTAAAAATATTAGTTTTCAATAATTCATAATCACTATTTTCTTTCAAAATTTCACTAAGTAGTTGTTGTGTTTGACCGATTTGAGTTGGATTAGTTAAGACAATGTTGGTAGATTCTTCGATAATGCTTTGCATATTTTTTTGTAGTCGATATAAACGAATAAGCTCTCGACTGAATGCTTGATTGTCGCCAAGTAATTCGCGGCCATTTAAGAAAGTTTTAATGGCAAAATTGTAAGCTTCTATTTTGATGAATATTTGGGCTAAAAAAGCGATTTCTATTTCATTTTCGTGCACATTTTTTAGTTGTTTTTCGAAAATTTTATTTGCTTCCTCTGATTTTCCCTCAGTGTTATAAATTCTTCCTTCATCAATGGCATAAGCAACGCTTGTTGGATAGCGTTTTATCATTTTTTTTACCAGTTTATGTGCTGTTGTATATGCCTTTGTGTTCAATAAACAGATGAGGTAGTCTTCATAAACAATTTCTTGACCTTTGTTGAACAAGGGATTATAAATGGCAATTGCCTTATCGTATTCTCCAAATTTTTGAAACTGCTGAGCAAGGGCAATTTCTGTATCTTGTGCAAAGGTATTGTTAGCGGAATAGCTAATAAAAGTGCATAAAAGAACAAAAAATCTAACTTGAATGTTTTTGAAAGGGGTTATAAATGCCATATCTTCAATATTGATGTTTCTTCATTTTTAATCTTTATTCACTTTTAATTCTTGCCCTACTTTAATTTCTACGTTTGTGATTTTATTGATAGTTTTTAATTCGTCAATAGTCAATCTAAATCGCTTGGCGATGGAGAATAGAGTGTCTCCTGTTTTTATCTTGTAAAACGTTGCAGCTTGATTATTCGGCATTGGTAAAATCGTGTTAATAATAGCTTCCAATTCTGACTCTGTAAAAAATGGGTCTTCCTCTTTGGTTAGTTTTTTCCCTTCTGGGTCGTATTCATAAAGTTTATAACGTTCAATGAGCATGATTAGTAATTGAGGATACTGAGGATTGGTGGCGTAACCCGCTTGTTTGAGCCCATTTGCCCACGAAACGTAATCACTAATAGCGTATTCAAACAAAAATGAATATCGTTTTTTTGTTTTTAAAAAATCAGAATGATCTTTAAAAGAATCTTCGGGATTGAGATAGGCCCTAAAGCATTCGTTTGGGGCATCATCGTCTTGATAAATTGCATCTCCGTTCCAGCCTCCAGGACATTTGATGCCAAAGTGATTATTCGCTATTCGAGCGAGCGTGCTATTACCGTTGGAAGATTCTAATAATCCTTGCGCCAAAGTAATACTCGCTGGAACACCAAATTTTTTCATTTCTGCAATAGCGATGTATTTATATTTTTCTATATACTCCTGCGCCGATAGTTTTTGTAGGGGAGCAGTTACCGAATCTTTACTTTTGTGTAAGTTGGTGGATACGGGTGCTTTGTAAGTGATTTTTTTAGCCTTACAAGCTTCTGAAGAAATGCTGATAATGATGATGAATAAAACAATACGTTTCATGGTGTTAATAATATTGTTGGGAATTTAGTTTCTTTTTCGTTTAGTTCGGTGCTTATGATGTTTTCTTCGTTTTAGGCGTTTTTTTCTTTGTTTGTTGATATTCTTTCTCGAATAACGATGCTTGTGAATTTTCGGATGAAATTTTAAATATTTACGAAATTTTCTCGCCTGTGTAATCGTGTTTATAATGGTGTCCTTATTTAGTTCGTCTATTTCATCTGAAAGTAATTTGTTCTTTAATGGGCAGATGGAACCGCGAACTTCTTTATTCAGTACTGGCTTATTTTCAATGGTCTTCATGCGTGCTTCGCAGGTTTCATGCCCCTTTGTGTCGAGAC
>CANJWF010000032.1 GCA_947478315.1 Sphingobacteriaceae bacterium
ACAAAATACTTCCTATTTTATCGTTATAGGAAAGAGAGCCAGTATAATTGTGGTATACAATATTTCTTGTAATCATTTTTAATTAAAATCAAAAGTACACTGTTGAATATTGTTGTATTAATGGAGAGAATTTGACTTCGTGTGTAACTCAATTTTTACATATTTTTTTGAATAAAAATATGTAAATTTATACTGAGGGTAGTATATGTTCTTTTATATATTCTTTTGATAAAAGATATTTATTAAATGAGGTGTTTTTCATAAATGTCTGTATGTGGTTCGAGCGATTGTTGAATTTAAAATCGTGAGTTATGATTCATTCAAATGAAAAAGCGTGCCTAACAAAGTGTTGGAACGCATGTACCCTATCATGGGTGTTGCAAATATTTTTATTTGTAGTCTTTGTGAATATGTCTAACATGATTTTTGCTCAAGGAAATCGAACGAATTACGACGCTGTAACAACCTTGTCTCGACAGTCTCAGTCGACTCAATTAATTTCTTCCAATCTTATAGAGTATCTGTATAACAAACAAAAAGAACCAGGTATTCAAATTACTAATAAAGACACTGTTATTAACCTAATTACCTTTTTTAAGGTAGCACCTACTTCGGATTTATGTGTGATTGATGCAAGGTTACTACGTATTTTTAACCAAATGTATGCCTATCACAAATTCCTATTTGAAGCTTATTCTGGTTCCGATACCTTGGTAGTAGCTTATGCGTTACAAGAAATGGATAAATTAAGAGTAAGATTATTTGCTGCTTGTAGACCCATTTTAGAAGGCAGATTTGTTGCTGCTGATTTTGAACCAGGTAATTATTTGGTAGCAGTTATGGAAAAGCAAGCCAATAATCATATTTATTATTTGGATGAAACATTGTCTATCAATTTCTTATCGATGCCATTAAAAGATGATGTGATATATCCTTTACAAAGAAAGCCAGTTATATTAACGACCAAATCGGACAATAATTTCGAGAGAGCAATTAAAAGTTTTATTAAGAGAATAGCAATTATTAAACTAATTTTCTAATTAATGTTAAGAAAGATTATCAGATAACACTTCATTAAGATTCTACGGTAACACCCATCGCACAAAATTTATCAATTCGTTTACTTACCAAAACCTCCGTACAAAGAAGTTTTAACTCTTTTAAATCAGTAAGTATCTTTTCCTTAATCGTTTGAGCAATTGTTGCAGAATCTAAATGGGCTCCACCCAATGGTTCTGGGATAATACCATCTATTAAACCATTTTGTAACATTTCTGTTGCAGATAACTTTAGGCAGTCTGCAGCTTTTTCTTTAAAATCCCAACTACGCCATAATATGGTTGAACAATTTTCAGGGGAGATAACAGAATACCAAGAATTTTCCAACATGTATACCCTATCTCCTATGCCAATGCCTAATGCTCCACCGGAAGCTCCTTCTCCTACAACAAAACACAAAATAGGCACTTTAAGAACTGACATTTCGAGTAAATTTCTTGCTATGGCCTCACCTTGACCCCGCTCTTCTGCTTCTAATCCTGGGTATGCCCCAGGGGTGTCGATTAAGGTAATAACTGGTTTGTTAAATTTTTCGGCTAATTTCATCAGTCTCAATGCTTTTCGATAGCCTTCGGGATTAGCCATTCCAAAATTACGATATTGACGATCTTTTGTGTTTTTTCCCTTTTGATGACCAATTATCATCACTGTTTGTCCTCCAATTGAGGCGAACCCTCCTACAATAGCTTTATCATCTTTTACAGTTCTATCTCCATGCATTTCAATAAAATCTTCACAAATCATGGAAATGTAATCCAATGTATAGGGGCGTTCGGGGTGTCGGGAGATTTGTACGCGTTGCCACCCATTTAGATGGGTATACAAATTTTGTTTGGTGGTGGCTATTTTGTTTTCTATTTCCGCTACGGTAGCAGACATGTCTACTTTCGTTTTTTCGGCGGCTTGTTTGACTTTTTCCAATTGCTGATAAAGATCGGCTATGGGTGCTTCAAAATCAAATGAGGTTTTGTGCATATATAATGGTATATAAATTCAGAAGTTAAAAAATATTTATTCAAATACGTTAACAAGTTTAACGTTATGGCAGGTTTATTTATTACGCGTTTCTTATTTTTTCTGCAATGGCAGATAATTCCTCTTGTGAGGGTTTTAGTTTTGGGTTTGCAAAATTCATGTCACTGACGTTATTCATGGGTATTAGGTGAACGTGTGCGTGTGGTACTTCTAACCCTATTACGGCTACACCTACTTTTTTACAATCAATTACTTTTTTGATTTTTTTTGCTACTTCTTTAGTAAAAATCATTAATCCTAAATATAATTCATCATCTATATCAAAAATATAATCTATCTCTTGTTTAGGTATAACAAGTACATGCCCTCGAGTTAAGGGCATAATATCCATAAAAGCTACATAATCATCATTCTCTGCAACTAGGTGTGCAGTAATTTCTCCAGTTACAATTTTTGAAAATAAACTTGGCATTATCTTGATATTTCTAGAACTTCAAATTCTATTTTTCCACTAGGAACGGTTATTTCCACTATTTCACCTACTTTTTTACCCAATAAACCCTTCGCTATTGGTGACTTTACGGATATTTTTCCAGACTTTAAATCGGCTTCACTCTCTGAAACTAGTTGATAGGTCATTAACGTTCCATTATCAATGTTTTTAATTTTAACGATAGACAATGCCAATACTTTAGATGCATCTAATTTTGACTCATCAATTAGGCGTGCTTTTGACAAGGTATCTTCTAACTTAGCTATTTTCATTTCATGCAAACCTTGTGCTTCTTTGGCGGCATCGTACTCGGCATTCTCTGATAAATCTCCTTTATCTCTCGCTTCGGCAATAGCTTTTGCTATTTGTGAGCGCCCTTCAGTTTTCAGATACTGTAATTCCTCTTTTAATTTTTCTAACCCTTCCTTGGTGTAGTAAACAACTTCTGACATAAACAATTTCTATTTCTGTTTTAATAATTAAAGATGTGCGACTCTGCATATAAAACAAACAAGACTACACCCACCTTAATATTATTAAAGCGGGCATAGTCTCATTTTTACGGTACGAAGGTAAGAATTTGAAAATTAAATTTTCAAATTTTTTAGTTTTTGGGCTAATACTTCGGATATTTTCTGGTAAGATTCAAATGTCCATCCTGCCACGTGTGGACTTAGTAAAACTGATTTATTTTCAATGAGTTGTTGATACCAAATCTGCTGATAAAGTTGTGGGAATTTTTCTATCTCTAATACATCTAAGGCGGCTCCTATGATTCGTCCTTCGTTAATTTTTTGTAGTACGGATGGTGTATCAACAATTTCGCCCCTAGAAGTGTTAATGAAAAAAAAAGGCTTTTTAAATTCGTTTAAAAATGGCTGACTAATCCATCCTTTTGTTTCCGTTGTGAGAGGTATATGTATGCTCAAAATATCCGTTTGATGAAAAATGGTTGCTAAGTCAACTTTTTGTACAGATGGTGATGAGTGCCATGTTGTTTTATATTTGTCATATGCTAAAATGTTTACACCAAAGCTTGCTAATTTCTCTGCAAAAGCACTACCCATAAATCCATATCCGATAATACCAACTGTTTTTCCCTTTAGTTCATATCCCCTATTGCCTTCTCTATCCCAAATACCTTCTCTAATTTGATTGTCGGCTTGCCTAAGCTTATTCATCAATCCTAGTAACATACCTATTGTATGCTCCCCTACCGCATCTCGATTGGCTTCGGGCGCATTAATACATATAATATTATGGTTTAAGGCTGTTTTTAAATCAATATTGTCCATTCCTGCTCCAGCACGTGCAATAAATTTTAGTTGTGTAGCCTTGTCAAGTAAAGATTCGTTTACTTGAAATTTAGTACGAATAGCTAACCCTACATAATTTCCGATAATATTTTCTACTTCGGGTAATGTAATGGATGGAAAATCATCACAAATATATCCGATGCGGTTGGCTTCTTTTTTGAAATAAGGATGTAAATCGTCTACAATCAATATTTTATTCATACTGAAATTATTTTTGATAGGAACATTCCTACTACTAAGGCTATTCCGAAACTTAATAGAGTGCCTATTAACACGTATTCTGTTAATTTTCTATCTTGAGCATCTTTTAAGTTTCCAAAACGAAAGATAGATTTAGCAGCTAGTAAAAATCCGATGGCTTCCCAGTGGTTGTTGAGAACAAATGTATATACCAGCAAGCGCTCTAGAATACCAATATATTGCCCTGCATTCTCTAGAGCAGATTCGTCATCGCCTTGCGCTGGTGTCCATTTAGTAATTATCACTTTCGTGATTACGGAACAGGGTTTGGCTAAAAATAGAGTGCCAATAATTATCCACCATGTATTGATATTGAAAAAATAGTCGATAGGTAAATCAAGTAAGTTATTGGTATTCATAAATATACATATCGTAACAATGATATGTAAACATTGGTCAATAAAAAACCAATTACGTTTATTTTTATCGTTTTGGAAAGATAGTTTGCTACCATCTATTATTAGGTGTGCGATACCTGTGACGAGGGCTTGCCTCCAAAGCATACCAAAGGAGAATAGTAAAATAAGTCCAATATGAATAAATACGTGTGCATAAAGCCAAGGGGATGCTAACTTTCGGGATTCTTTGTCGATTATCCATGATGTTGGTTGAAAATAAAAATCACCGATTAAATGGCTCAACAATAATAAAATGAGTATGTTCATGTAGGTGTAATTTTTAGTTTAGTCGCGCATGAAGTTTTTTTCGATAAATATCGTCAACCTGTTCAATAAGATTCCAATGAGACCTTTTGATTCTAGCACTAACAGATGCTTGTGTAATGTGTAGGTGTGTTGCTATTTTTTCTTGTCCATCTTGTTTGTTTTGTATTAATAAACATACAATTTCTGCTATTGCTTGTGTCCAATTATCCATTGTTAATAAGACTAATCGAAAATATAAATTCAGTTCTTCGTCAAATTCTATCCAAGGTGTTTTAATTGCTAACGTGAGTTGATTATTCTTAAATTTTTCGTAAAGTTCCCCAGAATAAATAAATGCAGTTCCGTTGGCTTCAGTAACCCGTTCGGCATGATAGTTTTGTTCTCCAATACCTACTGCTATCCGCACGTTTACATTGGCAAATGCTTTTAGATGAGCTTTTATGCGTACGGCAACTTCAAAGGTATTTGCTGGGTCATGTAATCGCAACTGAAAACTATCTCCTCTATAAATATCCCAATCTTTGGGACATTCGCCCCATTCTGCTAATAATTTTTTGAGCGGCTCTATCCATATACTTGGATTTTTTAAACTCCTTGAGTGTACAATATCTCCAGTAATTACACTAATCATGGCAACTTGTTTAACATATAGACAAAGGTAAGTGATAAATTAAAATATAGATTAATTCGTCTATAAATTAAAATATAGATTAATTCGTCTATAAATTAAAATATAGATTAATTCGTCTATAAATTAGTGTTGTTTAATATTTTCAATATGAACGGTTAGTGCTATAAACTCTTCTACCGAAAGGGTTTCTGCTCGTCTTTCAAATATAAGTGTAGTCATTTTTTCTTTTTCTAATAATACGCTGAGTGCATTTTTTAGCGTTTTCCTTCGTTGGTTAAATCCAGCTTTTACAATTTGCCAAAATAATTTTTCATTACAGTTTAACGCATAGTTACTTTTTCGTTTCATTCGGATGACTGCCGATTGTACCTTTGGTGGGGGATTGAATACACTCGGTTTCACCGTAAATAGGTATTCTACGTCGTAATAAGCTTGTAGTAGTACACTCACAATGCCATAGGCTTTGGATTTTGGTTGTGCGACACAACGTTCTGCAACTTCTTTTTGAAACATTCCCACCAGTTCTGGAATATTTTTTTTGTAATCTAATACTTTAAAGAGAATCTGAGACGATATGTTGTAAGGAAAGTTGCCTATAACGGCAAATGAATCTTGAAAATAAATATCAAAATTTAATTTTAAAAAATCACCCTCAATAATGTTGTCGGTATGTTCGGGATACTTTTGCTTTAAATATAAAACAGATTCTGTATCGATGTCGATTAATTTAATTCGATTCATCGAATTTTTAAATAAAAAATCGGTAAGTACACCCATGCCTGGCCCAATTTCTAATACATCATTGTAATTTACATAGGTTAAACTGTTGACAATTTTTTCCGCTATATTTTTGTCGGTTAAAAAATGTTGACCTAATCTTTTTTTGGGTTGAACTTTATTCATTATGGTGGTGCACTTTGTCGAATGATGGTAAATTACGAATGTATCAAATTTAGTATAATCAATTTTTCTTGACTGTGTTAAATTTAGTGATGATAGACATAAAAAATGATAGGGGTATTATATAAATTAAAAAGGCAATTCATGTTAGTGAATTGCCTTTTTAATTTATATAATATTAACAGATTATATTAATAGTAACGTAATCTAATCACTTCAGCAACATATTTGCTGAGTCGTATTACTTGGCGAGTATAGCCGTATTCGTTGTCGTACCAAACGTATAGGGTAACAGATTTTCCGTCTTTTGATATAATAGTTGCAGGCCCATCTACGATAGATGCATGGCTATTTCCTATTAAATCACTAGATACCAATTCGTTAGAAATAGAATATTCGATTTGTTCTACTAATGAACCACGTAAAGATGCTTCTTTTAATGTTTCATTGATAGTTTCTTTGGAAACTGCTTTACTTAATGTTAAATTTAAAATTGCCAAAGAAACATCAGGCGTAGGCACACGAACGGCATTTCCTGTTAATTTACCAGTTAAGTTAGGCACCACCTTCGATACTGCTTTATCTGCTCCCGTTTCCGTAATTACCATGTTAAGAGCGGCAGAACGACCTCTACGATATTTATCGTGATAATTATCTAATAAATTTTGGTCATTGGTATACGAATGCACCGTTTCTATGTGTCCTTTTTCGATACCAAAAGTTTCATCTACAACTTTTAGAACAGGCGATATTGCATTAGTAGTGCAAGATGCGGCTGAAAATATTTGCTCGGTGACTTCGGCACAGTTTTCGTTAATACCAAATACAATATTAGGAATATCGCCTTTTCCTGGTGCGGTTAATAGTACCTTGTTAATACCTTTTGCTTGTAAGTGTTTACTTAAACCACTTCGGTCTCTAGCAATACCTGTATTATCTATCAATAAAGCATTTTGAATGCCAAAGTTGGTGTAATCAATTTCTTCTGGATTGCGTGCGGCAATCATATAAATAATTTGTCCGTTGACAATGATAGCTTTATTGTCTAAATCTTCTACTATAACACCTTGAAATGGACCATGCACAGAGTCATTTCTCAATAATTCAGCACGTTTGATAATATCTTCATCACTATTACTTCGAGTTACAATAGCTCGTAGGCGTAGTTGTTCTCCTTTTCCCGCCTGTAGTATCAATTCACGTGCAGCAATGCGTCCAATGCGTCCAAAGCCATATAGTACCACATCTTTAGGTTGTAAGTTAATTTTATCCTTACCAATAAATTGAGCTAACTTGTTTACTACAAAATCTTCTACTGATGCGAAATTTTTATATTCGTCTAACCATTCAGACGCTAATCGACCAATGTCAATTCTAGAGGGTGCTAAATTATTTTTTTCAATGGCTTCAGCGATGGCAACTGTTTCGTAGATAGATATTTCTTTAGCGGTAATTTGCTTGGCATATTGATGGTGAGCTAATACTTCGCTTCCTCCAACATCAAACAATGGTTTTCTAAATAGCACTAATTCTATGGAACGGTCGAACCATAACTTTCCTACAATATTAACGAGTTCTATTGCTTTTTTCTCTTTTGCAATCCACTCTGTAAATTCAGTTTGGTACTTATTGAGCATTGAAATAAAAGTAAAAGTTTGAAAAATAAATTTAAAGTAGAAAATGAAACTTAATTGGTAGATACTACTCTAGTGATAGCAAAAACACATAAATGTCAAACGTTTATCCCAAATAAGATTTCAATATTTTACTTCTTGATGTGTGTCGTAAACGTTGAATTGCTTTATCTTTAATCTGCCGAACTCGCTCCCGAGTTAAATTAAATTTTTCGCCTATTTCTTCTAATGACAAAGGATGATTGCTACTGATTCCGAAGAAAAGTACAATAATTTCACGTTCGCGCTCGGTTAGGGTAGCTAAAGAACGTTTAATTTCTTCTGAAAGAGACTCATTGATGAGAATACTATCGGTGTTAGGGTCAGCATTTTCTAATACGTCTAACAGTGTATTTTCTTCTCCTTGTACAAAAGGTGCATCCATGGAAACATGCCTACCTGAATTACTTAAGGTGTCGGAAACTTTGTCAACAGTAGTTTCTAATATATCTGCCAACTCATTAGGTGTGGGTTCGCGTTCATACTCTTGCTCTAGTTTCGAAAAAGCTTTGCTAATCTTGCTTAACGAGCCTACTTGATTGAGTGGTAAGCGTACAATACGGGATTGCTCCGCAATGGCTTGTAGAATAGATTGACGAATCCACCAAACGGCATAAGATATAAATTTAAAACCTTTAGTTTCATCGAATCTTTTGGCTGCTTTTATCAAACCAAGATTGCCTTCGTTGATTAAGTCGCCAAGTGTAAGACCTTGATTTTGGTATTGTTTAGCAACTGAAACTACAAATCTTAAATTGGTTTTTGTCAAGCGCTCTAAAGCAGCTTGGTCACCTTCTCGAATTTTCTGGGCTAAAATAACCTCTTCTTCGGCTGTAATCAAATCGACTTTACCTATTTCATGTAGGTATTTATCGAGAGATTGACTCTCTCGATTAGTGATGGATTGGGTAATTTTGAGTTGTCTCATAGGTTATATTAGAGGATATAACTTTTAGGGTTGCAAAGTTAGTTTTTTAAATGATTTTTGGGTAATTTTATTTTGTAAGATTGTTGAGATGACGTTAAAAAATATCTTTCTATGTGAATTTTAGCAGTACTTTGTTTTTTACATAAAGAACAAAGTGCCTATTCAAGAAGTTTATGATCATTCACTTTTTGTTTTTCGTTCGTTGTCTCTCATTTGAATAAATTTATTTCTCACAATATCCATAATTGATTTTTTTTCAATTTTAGACTCTAACCAAGAAATAATATCTAAGTATAAAAACGACCTCTTCTCGTACGGATGTTTCTGTAGAATGTTCAGTTTTTCATGCAATTTTGAAAACTCATGTCTCAATTCACCAGGGTAAATTTTACCGATATTGCGAAGAAAATTTAAAATTTCCCGTAAAACTTTATTGCTGTCGTTGATACCTGTCAAGAATCTATAAACGGATTTTATTTGGCTTTCCACCAATTTGTGATTACCCAATTCATAATGCGTAATTAATAATAGTATTCGTGCAAAACACTGTATATCTTCTCTAAGATCTCCCGATGCTATGTGTATCACTTTGTTCAAATAGTAAATGCAATTTTTTAAATCTCCGCAACCGAAATACAGGCAAGCAATTTTATAATAAAATACTAGTGTTCTATGTAGGTCTAATTTATTTCCATAGCACTTTAATCCCATTTCTATGGTAGGAGCTAGTTTGGTTCCTTCTTCAAAAGAACCCTCTAGAAAATGTTTGTTAATGTGGGCTATTTGTAGGTATAAAAATGAAAGTATTTGTAAATTTTCATCAAATTGACCTTGATGTTTGGCAACGAAATCGCTTACTACTTTTAAATTTTTCTCCAATTTTTCATAATATCCTAAGTTGTATAAAGTTGAAAGTAAATTGTTATACCCTTTTAAATACAGTACCGTTTCTTGCTGTTGCAATGTTTCATTTTCTGAGAATAAATCAACCCATTTTTGTGCATACCTATAACATAGTAAAAAATCTTGTGCGATATAGGCATACCATACGTGTGCGATGTAGAAATGCAGTTTAC
>CANJWF010000033.1 GCA_947478315.1 Sphingobacteriaceae bacterium
TAGGGTCTCAACCCTAATAGACCCTGAAGAGACAAAAATGACACTACAATCCGCCCACCACCACCTAATCCTAAATTAATTTCATGTGTTTTTGACGTTAGAGCATTAAAACTATTGCTTTCATGATAATTATAAGAACATGCCCCATAAAGTAAGAATTCAACATCACTAACCGATTTGAGCGGTATGGCTTTAATTTGAGTGAGACCAATACTCATGTATTTAACATTTTCATCCCAAATTGGAATCGCCGTTACTTGCGTAGCGTAACTTCCATAAGACAATTTGTAAGACAATCCGGAACTCATTAAACCTAACGTTGCTCCAAAACTATGTTTGAAAGTTTGAGGTTGTTTCGTGATAATAAAACTAGACTGTTGAGCATAATTTTTGGTTATTACACTAAAAACCAGCACACAAATAATTATTGACCGAATAGACATAACAGTATAAAATTTTATTTACAAATATACAGGAATAGGACTCTTTTTTTATTAATTAATCTTCTTCACCCTCTGCTCTACCAATCATTTTAAGTAGAGGTTCTCTCTCATTGTCGAGCGTATTTTGTTTAATGGCACTCATTTTCTTATTCGATTCATATAAATTGGGTTGACCTGCATCTACCCATGCGGAATACCAATAACTTCCTATCGCTAACATGGCTGATTGCATTTTCCGCTCAACCATACCGTTCAAAAGTTGATGATAGGCTGCTGCATAAGAAGAAGAAAAACCCTTAACCTGCTTTTTACCTTTTTTAATAATCGCATATTTTTCATCTGAAGAAAAAGTTTCACTCAAGTGTTTTTCCATACGTAAAACCGTATCTAAGGAAGCAAAAGATAATCCCACAATTTGCCAAGCATCAACGAGTGGATTAACAATATAATGAGCTTTCCCTACATAATGACTATAGTTAGCCGCAAACATTTCTGGCAACCGACTTTCCCACAAGGCATGGATACCTTTTTGACCCGTCAATTGCCCGTCATAATTTTCTGAAGTATGCAAAGGCACATGTGCATCGGCAACATAATGTCCTAAATCGGCAGAAAGGCGAATTATTTGTGTAGTATCTTTGCGTTTAAAAGCATTTACTAACAATTGATACATGTGTTGAATATGCCAAGGCAATATTCCATATTTTTTCAAGGTATCGGCAGTCCATTTCTTTCTCGCATCCTCCCATTTTTGAGGAATATCTCTCAAAGCAGTTTTTCCGTAATGGTCTATATCAATGTAGTGTTTAACCGCCTCTGTAGAATCCGTATATCTCCTTTTATCTGGGTTAACAGCTTGTTGGGTAATTTGATCTATATGCTTCTTATAAAAACCCATGATATTGGAGGGTAATGTAAATACCGCATAACGATTAATACGTTTATGCCCAAAAAATCCCCAAGAAGAACATAATAGAAGTATCCCAACAAGTAAAAATATATGCAATACTCGTTTATTGAAAATAAAACTATACAAACGATGAATTAACATAAGACATTTACTAATTGCTGCAAATCTATTTGATAAGCACAATTAAAATGAGTTTGAGGGCAATGTCGATGACCATGAATACCACAAGGACGACAGGCTAAAACTTGCTCTACTTGAACAGTATGCGAAACAGTAGAAAGTGGACCGTAGCCAAATGCTGGTAATGTAGAACAATAAATAGCCGTAACAGGCGCATCCATGGCAGACGCTAAGTGCATCGGGGCTGAATCATTCACATAATTCATCGCCGCATCACGCATCAACGCGGCCGACGCTAAAGGAGATAATTTACCTGTTATATTCTCAATTGACAATTGAGGTAGTGCTGTCTTAATTTGTTCACTAACATCCCAATCAACGGGTGCACCCAATAAATAAATAATATACGATTGAAATTGAGGCAACCTTAACATATTTATCCATTGCTTAACGGGAAACTGCTTCGTTGCCCACATAGATGCTGGTGCTATACAAATATATTTTTTCAATACACCTTCCTCATTGTGTTTTAACAAAAAAACCGCATCAAAATCGGCTTTAGAAGGATATATTTTCGGTTTGGCAGGCAAATCATCGGTCATTGCAGCAATCAACAATTGATTGCGCTCCGTCTCATGTTTACCAGAAAAACAATGTTTAATTTTTTCAGAAAAAATTAAAGAAAGTGGATTTTTATCAAAACCAATAGTTTTTTTTGCACCAGAAAAAACGGTTAAAAATCCAGCACTAAAATGTCTATGTAAATTAACAACTACATCGTAATGAGTACGTCTAATCGTTTTAGCTAATCGAAAAAGATTCTTAATTTTTTGTTGTTTCTTATCCCAAACAAGCAGATTATGTAAAAAGGGGTGCGAAGAAAGCACCCCCTCATTACCTTTACGCAGTACAAAATCTATTTGAGCGTCAGGAAAATATTGATGTAATTTTTCAAGTACCGCAGTTGCCAACACGACATCTCCCAAAAATGCAGTCTGTATAACCAGTATTTTAGCTGGATGCGGATTATCTTCCATTTGATTTTGCACCTGGTATAGTAATAGTTACACAGCTATATTAAAATCTCTCAATGCATCATTTAAAGAAGTTTTAAGGTCGGTTGAAGCCTTGCGTTTACCTATAATGAAAGCACAAGGTACTTGATATTCACCTGCAGGAAACTTTTTAGGATACGTTCCTGGAATAACTACCGAACGCGAGGGAACAACGCCTTTATATTCGATAGGTTCAGAACCCGTCACATCAATAATTTTTGTAGAAGCCGTCAATACCACATTGGCACCCAATACCGCCTCTTTTTCTACTCTTACCCCTTCAACAACAATAGCCCTTGAACCCAAAAAAGCGCCATCTTCGATAATAACGGGAGCAGCTTGTACTGGTTCTAATACACCTCCAATACCCACACCTCCACTCAAATGAACGCCTTTCCCTATTTGGGCACAAGAACCTACTGTTGCCCAAGTATCTACCATTGTACCCTCATCAACATACGCACCAATATTAACATAAGAGGGCATCATAACCACACCTGGGGCTAAATAAGCTCCATAGCGTGCAATACCGTGTGGTACCACTCTTACTCCAGCCTCTTTATAGTTGGTTTTCAATTTCATCTTGTCATGAAAAACAAAAGGTCCAACTTTAATCTCTTCCATCTCCCGAACAGCAAAATATAACAAAACTGCTCGCTTAACCCATTCGTTAACAACCCAAGAAGTAACCAAATTATCGGCAACCCTCACTTCTCCCTTATCTAAACGATGAATAACTGTCTCTATAGCAGTTCTGTATTCTTTTGAAATCAATAGCTTGCGGTCTTCCCAAGCCTCTTCTATCAAATTTTTCAAATCTTTCGACATAATAATTTACGTTGTTTAGCGACAAATATAACATCCCCGTTAACACCCACAAAGCAAATCCATGTAATTCGTATCCATTATAGACGAATTACATCTGAAAATAATTATTGGTTTGTGTTTGTGTTCTTTAAGGTACTCATGAATCTTCGATGTATTCGTTGTTGTTGGTTCGTAAAAGCACTCATACATAGCTTCGCAAGCTATTGATAAAATCGCCTGAATATGTGTATCCTCCTTTGTTTAGAGTTTGCTATATGACGGGGTCATTGTTTATTGAGTTGCCTTATCTGCAGTAGAAATAACACGAAGCGACAACGTAACTTAATTTTAATTTTTAGATTTGAACTTTCGTAAACATGGAATTAAGAATAGACAAATATCTATGGGCTATCCGACTGTTTAAAACACGAAGTTTAGCCACCGATGCTTGTAAAGCAGGAAAGATTAAATTGAATGGGAACAATATCAAACCTTCGCATACTGTAAAAATTGGCGAGCTATATCACATTTCTAAAGGAATAGAACGAAAAACTATTAAAGTAATTGGGCTTACTGACCGTAGAACAGACGCGCCAACAGCTATTACTTTTTATGAAGATTTAACACCGATAGAAAACACTTACGCCTTTAAAAAAACATTTCACCATCCACTACTCCAACGCGACATAGGAGATGGACGCCCTACCAAAAAGGACCGAAGAGACATTGATGATTTACAACAATCATGGTTTGGTAATAACGAATAAATACATAACGGATACGAATGAGATACTATGAAGAAAAAAATTTTAGTAACAGGAAGCAATGGTCTTTTAGGACAAAAAATAACTGATATTATTCTTCAAAGAAATAATTTCGAACTTATTGCTACAAGCTTAGGCACCAATCGACATGTAAAGCAATCAGGATATATTTACCACGAATTAGATATTTGTAACCCCTCAGAACTTGCTGCCGTAATAACTCAACACCATCCCGATGCCATTATTAATACGGCAGCAATGACGAATGTGGACCTGTGCGAAAAAGAACAAGAACAATGTTTTCAACTCAATGTAGTTGCGGTTGAAAATTTAATAAAGATTTGCGCGCGAGAAAACATTCAATTAATACACCTATCTACCGATTTTATTTTTGATGGCAAAAATGGTCCTTATTCAGAAACTGACGCACCTAAGCCACTAAGCTATTACGGTCAATCAAAATGGGAAGCGGAAAAACTATTAATCAATTCATTGAGTCATTTCGTGATATTAAGAACTATTATCGTATATGGGGTAGCCAATAACATGAGCCGTAGTAATATCGTATTATGGGCAAAATCGGCTTTAGAAAAAGGTGAAACATTGCGTGTCGTCAACGACCAATGGCGTATGCCCACATTAGCAGAGGATTTAGCCGAATGTTGTTTGCTTGCTGTCAATAAAGAAGCTCAAGGTATTTTCAACGTTTCGGGAAAAGACATGATGAATATGGTTGAATTAGTACAACGAGTAGCTAATTTTTGGAACCTTAACACAAAATTAATTCAACCGATTACTTCCGATAGTCTAGCACAAACAGCTAAAAGACCCTCTAAAACTGGCTTTATTTTAGATAAAGCGATTAAAGAACTCGATTATCAACCCCATAGTTTCGAAGAAGGCTTAGCTATACTAGACAATCAATTAAAAGCTGAAAAATTTCAATCTATTGCCTAGCTTCGAGTCGCACTAGGTAATGCGATAATGTACTATACAAAAAAGACCAACTAGTTTTCTAATTCAAAAATTTGTTCGGCCATTTGCTCCCACTCTACCTTACAAACTTTTAACGCGTCCTTTAATACATCGTATTGAGAAGTTTGGGTTTTTAACGCAACTGGGTCTTGATAAATTTTTTCGTCGGCAAGTAGTTTTTCAACCGCTAAAAGTTGTTGTTGAAGATTGGTTACTTGTTGCTCAATGGTTGACAATTGTTGATTTAACTTCTTTAGCTTTTTAACTTTCGAATCATCCGCTACTTCCTTAACTTTTTCTTGCTGAATCGTTTTTTTCACTTCGACAATTTTGGCACTTTCAGCAATGCCTTGAGCCTGTTTTTGTTTCCAATCTTCATATTCAGCATAAGTACCTGGATAAATTTTAATTTGTTGGTCTTCAATATACCATATCTTGTTAGCCACATTATCCAACAAATAACGGTCATGTGAAACCACTATAAATGTGCCTTCGTACTGTTGTAGCGCCTGTATTAGAATATTAACAGAAGGAATATCTAAGTGATTAGTAGGCTCATCCAAAATCAAAAAATTAGCATCGGCAGTTAACGTTTTTGCCAATGCCACACGTGATTTTTCGCCCCCAGAGAGCACCTGTATCTTTTTAAACACATCATCGCCCGTAAACAAAAAACAACCTAACAAGGTTCTCAATTCAGTATCGGACCTATCGGGAGCAGCTCGTTGCAATTCTTCTAAAATAGAAGATTTCAGATTCAACGCCTCTAACTGATGTTGGGCAAAAAATGCGGGTGTTACATTATGTCCTAATTCTCTAGTTCCTTCATGCGACTCTACCCCCGCAACAATTCTCAATAAAGTCGACTTACCGCGCCCATTTGCTCCAATCAAAGCAATTTTATCTCCTCGTTCTATTAAAGCTTCGGCTTTATCTAAGATATCGATAGTTGGATACGATTTACAGATATGCGTTAAAGTGTTAACAACTTTACCCGATTGTTTACTAAACCTAAAATTAAAACTAACGGTTGGAGAATCGTCCCCCACATCATCAACTCTATCCATCCGTTCCAAGGCTTTAATACGCGACTGAACCATCTTGGCCTTAGAGGCTTTGGCTCTAAAGCGCTCAATAAGACGTTCTTCTTCTTTTATTTTTTGTTGCTGATTTTTAAACTGACCACGTTGTATTTCCTCTCTCAACACTTTTTCTTCTAAATAAAAAGAATAGTTGCCTGCATACTCTGTCAATTGAGCATTCTTAGATTCTACTATTTTATTTACAATGCGATCTAAAAAGTATCGATCATGGGAAACAATAACCATAGCGCCTGAGAAGTTTTGCAAATAGTTTTCTAGCCATTCAATAGAGGGCAAATCCAAGTGATTTGTCGGCTCATCCAGTAATAAAATATCAGGTTCTTGTAATAAAATTTTTGCTAACATCACTCTCATACGCCAACCTCCAGAAAAAGTATTTAACCTGCGCTCATGGTCAACAACACTAAAGCCCAAACCCGCCAATATCTCATGCGCCTTATATTCTATTTGATAACCGTCTAAGTGTTCAAATTCTTCTTGTCTATCACTCAGTTTATGCAACAGTGCTTCTGAATGGTCGGTTTCGAGTTGTTTAATTAAATCTTCTATTTCTGCTAAAAGTTGATTCTGGCGTTCAAAAGCTTCCATGGCCACATGTAAGATACTTTTATCAGATTCGTAAGACAACAAATCTTGATTCAGATAGCCTATTTTGAGACTTTTAGATTTGGAAATAGAACCGCCATTAATCGCATACTCTCCTACAATCAATTTTAATAGGGTAGATTTTCCCGTACCATTGGCTCCAATTAAGCCAACTTTATCGCCGGATTTGATGTGCCAGTTGGCATCGTCATACAAAGCTCTTGAGCCAATGTAAAAACTAAGGTTGTTTATTGCTATCACGGCGCAAAGGTAGAAAATAAAAAATATTGGTTATTCTAATTCAGCTTTGTCAAAGTTTAAAATTTTGACAAAGCTGAATTAATTATTCAAAAAAATGAGGATCTCGTTCTACAATTTCCATCTGAACAGGTGTGAGCATCAAGTTACGCAGTAGTTCGAGCAACCAGTATTCATGTTCCTGACGGGTATCCGTTTCTTGCGTAACATACTGCAACAAATCAATGATGCTGTGTGTAGCATGAGCAATGTCGGATAGGGTAGTTCCTTCGGGAAACGCTATCATATAACGTCCATCTTGTTTGATAAGCATAATAGTTTTGGTTTTAAGAAAAATAAAAAAACCTTGCCTTAGGTGTCTTATGCTCCAAAACAAGCATCGGTAGTTTTCACTATACCGCACCATAGCAAGGTATTAACTTGAGTCTGTTTCATGATGGATTGTTTTGGTTTTTAAGAATTACAAATGTAGAAGTTTTTAGAGAAGAATGAGAAAGTTTCATTATACACAAATGGGGATAGTTAAAAACTATCCCCATTTGTGTATAATGAATTCTGTATTTTGTTGATTACTTACTCACTTGCTTACGGATAATATTAAGTGCTCCCCCTGCTTTAAACCACTCTATCTGCTGTGCGTTATAAGAATGGTTCACTACAATAGCGTCTTGAGTTCCATTCTTATGCTGGAGCAACACCCCTAATGATTTATTGGGAGCAAATTCAGTTAACCCAATGATGGATATAACGTCATCTTCTTCAATTTTATTATAGTCGTTTTTATCCGCAAAAGTTAAGGCTAACATACCTTGTTTTTTCAAATTGGTTTCATGAATACGAGCAAAAGATTTTACTAAAATAGCCCTTACACCTAAATGACGAGGTTCCATTGCAGCATGTTCTCTTGACGAACCTTCTCCATAATTTTCATCACCAACCACAATAGAACCCAATCCAGCGGCTTTATAAGCCCGCTGCGTGGCAGGAACACTCCCGTAATCACCTGTAAGCTGATTTTTTACTAAATCGGCTTTTTCATTAAAACAATTAATAGCACCTATGAGCATATTATTGGAAATATTATCTAAATGTCCCCGATATTTCAACCAAGGTCCCGCCATAGAAATATGGTCGGTCGTACATTTTCCTTTTGCTTTAATCAATAACTTAAGCCCTAAAATATCCGTTCCCTCCCACGATTCAAAGGGATTTAAAAGTTGTAATCGATCAGAATTTGAAGCTACAGCTACTTGAATATGACTACCATCTACAGCAGGCGCTTGATAGCCTGCGTCACCCACGGCAAACCCCTTTAAAGGTAATTCATCCCCTGTAGGAGGATCTAATTTAACTCGTTCACCAACTTCATTCGTCAAAAAATCTGTTAATGGATTAAACGTTAAATCACCTGCAATCGCCAATGCGGTCACCAATTCAGGTGATGCAACAAAAGCATACGTATTAGGATTACCATCAGCCCGCTTGGCAAAATTTCTGTTAAACGAATGAACAATGGTGTTTTTTTCTTGCTTTTCAGCACCCAATCGTGCCCACATTCCTATACAAGGACCACAAGCATTGGCAAATACTTTAGCTCCAATTTCATCAAAAGTAGCTAAGAAACCATCTCGCTCGATTGTGTAACGCACTTGTTCTGACCCTGGAGTAATCGTAAACTCTGCTTTAGTTTTTAATTTTTTATCCGCTACCTGTTTGGCTAAAGATGCCGCTCTTGCGATATCTTCATAAGATGAATTGGTACAAGAACCTATCAAACCAACTTCGATTTTTATAGGCCATCCATTTTTAACTGCTTCTTCTTTCATCTTAGAAATAGGAGTAGCCAAATCTGGGGTAAATGGTCCATTAATGTAGGGTTCTAATTCGTCTAAATTAATTTCAAGCACTTGATCGAAATATAATTCAGGGTTAGCATAAACTTCATCATCCGCGGTCAAATAAGGGTGAATGTTATTAGCTAAATCCGCAATATCTGCACGTCCGGTCGAACGCAAGTAGCGTTCCATTGAAGCATCATATCCAAAAGTTGAGGTAGTGGCACCTATTTCTGCACCCATGTTGCAAATAGTGGCTTTTCCTGTACAGGATAACGCTTGTGCACCTTCTCCAAAATATTCAACAATACAACCCGTGCCTCCTTTTACCGTCAATATACCTGCAACTTTTAAAATTACATCTTTAGGAGCAGCCCAGCCATTCAACTTACCCGTCAATTTCACACCAATGAGTTTAGGAAACTTTAATTCCCAAGGTAAACCTGCCATTACATCACAAGCATCTGCACCACCTACACCTATCGCTATCATACCCAATCCACCTGCATTAACCGTATGAGAATCGGTACCAATCATCATACCACCAGGGAAAGCATAATTTTCCAACACTACTTGATGAATAATCCCTGCTCCAGGTTTCCAAAAACCAATCCCATATTTATTTGAAACAGAAGCTAAAAAATCATAGACTTCCTTGTTTGAATGTTCCGCTAACGATAAATCTTGAGAAGAACCTACTTGTGCTGTAATTAAATGATCGCAATGTACGGTAGATGGCACTGCTACTTGAGTACGTCCGGCTTGCATAAACTGTAACAAAGCCATTTGAGCGGTAGCATCTTGCATGGCTACCCGATTGGGTGCAAAATCAACATAATCAACACCTCGTTTGTATTCTTTTAAGAGCGTATCGTCCCATAAATGAGCATACAGAATTTTCTCCGTTAATGTTAAAGGTTTACCTACCACCTGACGGGCAGTACCAATTTTGCGAACAAATTCGGCATAAACCTTTTTTATCATGTCTATATCAAATGTCATAGTATAAAAAATTAAAAAGCTACAGATA
>CANJWF010000034.1 GCA_947478315.1 Sphingobacteriaceae bacterium
AAAACATGTGGATGAATAAAGGAATGGTGAAAATTAAACTGAATAAAAATTTATTTTCTATCCGCTGATAAAATTTTTCTTGTTCAACCTCTTCTCCTGATGATGAAACTTGATAACCTAAACGACTGATTTCTTTTTTAAGAGCATCCACCTTGTTGGTATCTGTTGTCGTAAATCGAACTTCTTCAGTTACAAAGTTGACATAGATATCTGACATACCTTTTTTTTCCAATAGTTGATGTACTGATAGTGCACAATTGCTACAGTGCATTCCAGCAACATTCAATTCAATGGTATGACTTTGTGGTATCATGAACGTAAAAATTACAAAATCGTAAACTAATCGTTAGTTAGTTTCAGCCCTTGAATAGCAGATATATCATTAAAATTCATCAACAACACCTTATTAAATAGATGATTGGCCTGTTTTTTTTGTCCCAAAAAATAATTCGTCCATGCAGACATCAAAACTACATTGTATTCAAACGGTGAAATATTAAGTGCTACATCAAAATACTTTTTAGCGGAAACATAATCTTTTCGATAATAATACAAGAGAGCTAAACGATAGTTGGCCGCAAAATTTTTAGCATCGATTTTCAATATTTTGAGATACACTTTATCTACTTTATTCCATTGTTCTAAAGCTATTAAAGGATTAAGTTGTCCCCATAATGGCTCTGTGGCAACGGGCATAAGTGCAACTGCTCTCTCATAGTAATTAACGGATTGTTCATAATTTTTAGCTAGGTAAGATAACCATCCTAAACGAAGGTTACATTCATAATTATCGATGTAAACATTATTTATTGCTTTAATAGCAACTGTGTACATTTTTTGATTTTCACTCGCATAGCTATCAGAAAAGGCTTTTTGAAGTACTTTAAAATCGTTATTGGATTGATTAATCGACAACCTTGAAAAGGCTTGTGTTGAACTAGTGTTAATTAACAAAATAGTTAATAGGATTGATGTGACGATAGCGGTCGTTTTTTTTAAAAATTCCATTTGATATTGGTTTTGATAGCGTTATTAAAATAAGTTTGTGTAGAGGCAGACGTGTTTTGCGAAGCAAGATTATATTGCCAAGATTGAAATTCTCGTTTATCTAATGAATAGCCTAACGAGAGGGTAAATTTATTGAAAAAGAAATCACAATTCAGCCCCCCTATCCACTGAATTTTAGCTGCAGTATTGTAAGTGATAAATCCGCTTGAGGTGATATAATTAGTATGATTTCCGTACGAAAAACTCATATCGCAATAAAGATAGTCTGCAATTTTTTTTGCGATTTTTTGCATGAGTACCCACTGTTCTGTTCCTCCATTATCAATATAAGCAACAGAACTAACGGTATATAGGTTAAGGTTACCCAAGGGGTAATAAATCAATTGGGTTTCAGTCTGGTATTGTTTTACAGACAATAAATTACTCATCGCTTCGGATACCACCATTTGAATATACGGAAAACGCTTACCTAAAGTGATAATGGTTGCATGAGAATCTGAAGAATTGGTAACAGATGGAAGAAAAGTATTGGTGGTTGCTGTCCAAGAAAAACTAGATGGGTTGTTGTTATAGTACACAAAAGCTGCTCCTAATGACCATCCTTGTTGGAATTGATAGAGCGTTGCTAAATTATATTGATAGTGAATATCACTAAAAGATGTAAATTTAGAACTGTTCGCAGTTTGAATAATTTGTTCACTATGTGTATTAAATAGTGAAATACCGTTTATAATATGTAACCTATTGGTAAAGCTATTTTGAAAATAAGCTGTAGTACCGAATATGGTCTGATTGAGGGTAGTCTCTCCATAAATATTACTCGCACCTTTTAAATTGGTTTGATTATCAATACTCGTATTACCTGCCAAACCTGCGATATTGCTCCATCCCACATAATCTATCCATTTTTTTTTGTATCCAATTTTTTCTCGAAAAATATCCGAAGCATTTTCTGCAAATGCAGCAGCATCTTCTGAACGTGCCGAAAACAAATACGTGTAATATACATATTCTTGTACAATAGTATCTGCAGGATTCATTTGGTAAGCACGTAAAAAATGAGGTAAAGCTGCTTCATAATTCTGTTGATTATAACAAGCAATGGCTACTCGCATACGTAAATCATAAAAATCAATAGTGACATCAAAAGCCTTATTAGCCAATTGTTGTAACTGAACATAATCTCCATCCAAATATTGCCTATAAGTAACGCTATCAATACCACGATAGGTTAAATTTTCTTGTGCAAAAGCGCGATAGCTAATAGCAAGGCTAGCAATTAATATACTGAACAGGAGTTTTCGGCAATGTAACATGTTGTTTTATGATTGGTGATAATTGAAATAGCGTGAATCTGATTGTCTTTAAGTGTGATGTTAAAGTCTATTTTTTGAATATTTTTTTTAAATAATTGTACCCGAACAATACTCTCTATTTGCATGCTTGTTGGACGAATAGAGTTATCAGCATAGCTACATCGAGATTGGTAATAGACTTTAGTTAAGAGTTTAAAAGGAGCAATAAAATCTTGACCCAAGCGTAGTATCGGATTATGAAAATGAATTAAAGGTACTTCATCTTCAACAACAATATGAGGTTGATAACTCTGTAATATTCTGTAATTCGCCAAATAGAAATAAAACAATAACGAAGAAGTATCTCCATTAAAATCAGTGAAGTAAAACATAGTCTTATCATTCACAAAATAAGCATAAGACTGTGTTTGAGAACAATAAATATACGTTTGATTATATGCATTTGTAAACACTTCCCATTCACTAGATTGATTACTCTCGGTAGATTTAAAAATTATTTTTTGACCTGGCAATAATCCAAAACTATTCGATAGTAGTACACTGGGTTCAATATTACTTACTTTCGTTCCTTCGGCAGGAACATCGTATGTTTTTAAGCATGTTTGAGCATTTGCTTTTTCCAAAAAATAAGCCATCGGATAAGCAAATGTCTTAGCACCAACCGTGGGTTCGGTCTGCACCTGAAAATGGATATGCGATTCAGGAGAACGCCCAGAGTTTCCGCATTGAGCCAATATAGTTCCTTTGGTTACATAATCACCTACTTTAACTTTAAACGACCCCTCTTTGATATGACTGAGTTGAGAAAACAACCCATTACAATGATTCAAAATAATAGTGTTACCCCAATTATATGCTACATTATTACCTCCTACTGGATTATCTTCAACATTATCAATAATTTGATAAACATACCCATCGGCAGGAGCCAACAGAGCCTTATCGTAGGCGAAAAAATCTTCGTTATGAGTTCCCTTGTTCTTATACGTTTGAGCGGTATCTTCATCTGTTATAACAAAATCCAACGCTTTATCCCAAGGAGGAAGATGGGTAATAGCGCCATTATAACCTTGACTAACCGTCCATTCTCCAAAAAAAGGCAAAGAAAATATTGCTAAATGACTGTTTTTAAACCTATTGCTCGATGTTATGTGTTTATAAACCGTTTCTTCGGGAGAAGCATAAGATATAATGGCTCTTTGCAAACCACGATGAGGTTTCACATGAATAATGTAGTAAAGGAATAAAGATACTGTTGTACAAAATGCAAGTGCTAATGAAGGAAGTTCGTATATAGCTAACATCTTTGTTAAAGAGATGGCTAAAAACATAACAAGCGGAGTAACACCAATAACAAGTAAATAAGATAAAGCACTCGGAACGATATAGAACCCTCCTAAAGCAACCGCAACGAACATAAAATTAATGCCGATAAAATGATGGGTTAAATCGTACATATCGACACCAAAAAACCGATAACAATACCAAGCAGCTACAAATCCTATAACGGTTAAAGAGAAAATAATTCTCGAACTATACAGAATAGCGAATGCTAATAACAATCCTAATAAAACACTATTTTGAAATAAAATGGCAGCTAGCGTACGTAAGTAAGTAGCAATTATTGGTGGCAAGGTAAGACCGTCGAAGAGATGTATGCTCATATACCATACCGATTGCTGATGTAATACCTGGGCATTGTGAATATACAAATTAGGAAGGTTAAAACACAGGTTAGCGCAACGTGGTGCAGTTAATGCTACCACCCAATAGGTGAAAATGAATGGAAATACTAAAAATGGAAGATGTATTTTTTCTAACCAAATAGACATTACCAACGTAATAACGGTTAACAACGCAATGGCAAATATCCACAAGCCAAGAAAAAAGTAATTGAATTCGAAATCAACAGCTAAAATTAGACCCAATAAAAGTGCATTAAACCCATAAACACCGTGTTCTACATAGGTTTTATTAGCACCCCACAAGTAGATATTGATATTGAACAGTAAAACTGTTGAAAATCCTATTAATCCTAACTTTGGCTCACCAAAAGTAACTAGCAGAACAATAAGGGCTAATATTTTATTTTTAGAGAAAAATATATGCCCATAACTGTTAATAACACTCCTAAACCAATAGCGAAGTTGAATAGTAGTCAAACGAAAAAAATAAATATTATAAAGAAATAGTTTTCAAATGAGCAGGAACATGCTCATAGCGTAGCATAGTTTCCAATGATTCATGCTCTCGAATCACATGATGTCGTCCATTCATATCTATAAGTATCACCTTCGGTCTCATTTGTATAAACTGCATCCACTGCGTCATATTATAAGCCCCCACTTTATGTACTACCACTTGGTCGCCTTTATTTAATAAAGGTAGCATCACGTTCTCTCGAACCACATCAATATTCATACACAAAGGACCATATAACGTCATATTCTCGCTATGGCGTGAAAAATGTTGTGCAGGAGATATTTGATGGTCATACCAAAAAGAGGTAAACAAAATATTAACTCCAAAGTCCATCACGGTAGCTCTACGTTCGTCACTTAAGCGCTTAGTAGCAACAACCGTACCTAACAAATAAGCGGCATCATCAATTAAAGCACGACCTGTTTCCAAAAAAATAGTAGGTAATTTATCTTGTTTAAACCCAAAGTTTAAAACGGTAGCAGTAATCGCTTCAGCATACTCATCAATGGAAGGTATCACATCAGATGCCTGTAAATAGGCTCCTTTAAGTGTATTAGTTGAGGCGAATCCGCCCCCAAAATCAAGATATTGAATATCTTGATTCCATCGATTTTGAACCTGTTGCATCAAATCACATAACTTGTTAGCAGCCACAGCATAGGCACTACTTACCAACATATAGGTGCCTATATGAGCATGCAATCCTACTAAATCCAATTCGGGATGACTCATAATTTTGGTAACCGCGTTCCATGCCTGCCCATTTTCATAATTAAAACCAAACCTATCCCAAATAGGACGTACGCCCGTATCCATATTTACACGAATAGCAACCCGAACTTTTAAAGACCGACCTTGTACCAATTCTACTAAATCGTATAATTCATCGAAATGATCGATATGTATCAAGGAATTATTGGAAATAGCTATCGCTAAATCTTCTTTACTTTTATCAGGACCATTAAAAATAATTTTATCTCCCGGAACTCCATTATGAATCGCCTTCTGATATTCAAAAATTGAAACAACTTCTGCCCAAGAGCCTTCTTGATGAAAGATATTACAAACAGCATCTAGATAGTTGGTTTTATAACTCCATGCAAATTGAATTTTCGGATAACGTGTTTTAAATGCCCTAACAGCGTTTTTATAATTATTGCGAATTTTCTGTTCACTGATAACAAAACATGGCGAACCGTATTCTTCTATTAATTTTTTAACGGGCACACCATCTATGTGCGTGCAAGGTTCTAACTCAGTTTTAGAACCAAATTTGTTCATCACACCAAGATTTAATTTTTGAATAAACGGACGTTCGTAGGGCAATTTGTTCATTTGAGTTTAGTTGGGTGATATGAATATTTTAGAAACTGTTGAAAGGTTAAAATTTTTGCCAAAGTTTAGAACTTTGAAAAGTTTACAAGGCTGAATTATCTATTTTATAAGTATAACATTATTGTATAAAATCGACATATACTGCCACACTAAAAGAGTAAGTAAATGAATAATAGCTTAATAATGATTACAATTCGCCCTTGGTACTTATCGTTTCAAACTGCTGCATATCCACAATTTGGTCATAAGAATAACGAATAAAAAGTTTACCCGTATCGTAACGTTGAAATGGCTTAACGGGATACCCTAATGCCATTTTCAATAGTGCTTCTGGATGATTTTGTCCGCACGCAACCGCTAAATATACCCAAGCGGGAAAACGAGGATTCATTTCCAATAAATAATATCCATCATTAGAACGGATAAACTCTAATTCACAACCACCCTTCCACTTAGACTTACTAATAATTTGATTGGTAATAGCTATCAATTGAGCGTCATCCAAGGACACACCTGCCCATGCCTTCCCCTTATCCGTAATGTACAATTTGCGCATAGGAACCGCCCCTATACAATTACCCTCTCCATCTCCAATGGCAGTTACATTTACTTCCGTTCCTGTAACAAATTCCTGTACCACAATAGGTAGACCCCATTGATTACTTATTTTATGAAAATAATGACTGGCTTGAGAAAAATTAGCAACAACTGCCGCATCGTAATATTTACCTTTTATAACCAATGGATAATTAAACTCTTCTTCAATCGTTAAAAGCTCATTAACACTAAAAATTGTTTTACTAAATGGAACTTTCACGTCATTTTTTTTACCAAAATCATTCAACACCGATTTTTGCCGAGACTCAAATTGATTCAATGTCGGCAGAACAGTTAAAATACCCATTTCTGATTTTAACTGATCGGCTATTTTGATAAAATTGTATAATTCAGAGTCGAAATTTGGAATAATGACCTGAATATTTTCCTGTTGATGGATATAATGCAACCGGTCTAATAACACCGCAATCCCAGC
This sequence comes from Sphingobacteriaceae bacterium, assembly GCA_947478315.1. Classification (GTDB taxonomy): domain Bacteria; phylum Bacteroidota; class Bacteroidia; order Sphingobacteriales; family Sphingobacteriaceae; genus CANJWF01. The sequence continues at coordinate 6,895 of CANJWF010000034.1, forward strand.
AGATGGTAACGGTAATTGATACGATTTATCTACTAAATCTCTCATGTATAAACCAGGTTCGAGCGTCTCATAAGATAAACCGATGATGCGTACATTAAAAAAATTACTCTCTTTTAATGCCCGAATAACGGGAATACCTGGTCCTGGACTATCTATGTTGTTAAGACCAGATACGGCAACAGTAACACTAGGTTTAATTGACATACTCTCCTAGTTGATAACTGTTCAACATACTCAAGTAGTCTCTTAAATCTTTTTCCACAGTTGAAGATTCCACTAAATATTTGGTAGTTATTTCTGTAATAATTTTCTGTTGCGACAACCCATTTTTTAACATCTCTATAATTTGTAACCCTATCGGATTGGTAGTAAAAGAGTCGCCTGTTAAAGGATTAAAGATAAAACCTGAATCACTAATGGCTACATTGGAGTTAATATGCATAAATTAAGTATAAAATGAATTTCCTGAAATTTGACATCATGTTATTGATAATAGACTAAAAAAACTGTTTGAATTTTTTAGATATTTCTACACAATAATTTTATACCTGTTATTCCACATCTACAAAATGAATAGTTCACAACTTTGTGTCTTTGTCAAATCTTTTACAATTTTAACAGTTGCTACAACCCAGCATAATAATTATTCTATCTCAAAAACCGCTTGTACTTGACTCGTTAATTTAATTTTTTTAAAACTTATAGGAGGTAATTCAACATCGTCGTTTGTATTAGCAGTATTAATTGATTGCGTAGCATACAACGTTCTCAACATTCGTCCTTGAGGCATGTTATCATCATTCATTTCTTGAATATCTACTGCGCCCCCACATTGCTCTCCGATTGCCTCCAATAAATAAACTGCCTTTTGTTTAGCTGCCTGTATTGCTTTTATTTTGAGTTCTTTCTTAAAATCTTCTATATCACTATGTGTATACGTTTCTATGTATAACGACTCGATAGATTTTCTATCTACTCCAACTAACAAATTATTCAACTTATCCAATGCTGTTAATTTCAACCGATATTGACGATGTACAAAAAAATCCATTGGTTTAATATGATAGTTCCACCAAGGATTATAACTAGATATATTTTCTAAACTAAAATCTTCTGGAGCTACACCTATGGCAAAAGCCGCACGCTGCAACTGTCGCTCCAATGAATCAATTTCAACCTTTATCTTTTTAATCTCCAGTATTTTATTGAGAGAATCTTTTAGTGTATCAGCATAGGCGTATTCCCGAAGTGCTAGCGAAATATAAATTTGATTAGGTACAATTTCCATTTCAGCATAACCCGTAACACTTATTTTTCTAACAATATCTACTGGTAGATTTTGTTTACCTAGCGAAACAGATTTATCTTGAGCAAATGAGCGAGAGATGATAGAAATGAAGACCCCAAAAACAAGTAAAAATAGTTGCATAGTAGTCTTATAAAAATAACTGCGTAAACATGCTAATCTCATCATTCTTCCTCCACTTCATCGTTCGTAGTTAAGACAATCGGAAGTGGTTCTCTAAAGAACGTTTTCTGAAACAGGAGTATAACAAATACCCCAACAGATATGGAGGCGTCTGCAAAATTAAATACTGGTCTAAAAAACAAAAACTCCTCCCCTGCCCACAAAGGCATCCAATCGGGAAAAACGCCCGTAAAAAGAGGTGCGTAAAACATATCGACCACTCTCCCATAAAACAAATCGGCATAACCATAAGCAACACCATAAAAAGTAGAATCTATGATATTGCCGATTGCACCTGCTAGTATCATAGAAACACAAATAATCAATCCTTGAGGATATCGCTGTCTGATAAGTCGAAACAAAGCATAACCAATAAAACTAACAGCTACAATTCTAAACAAAGACAAAATCAACTTTCCGTAATAACCTCCAAATTCAAAACCAAACGCCATACCATTGTTTTCGGTAAAATGAATCACGAATTTATCACTAATCAAAGGAATTTCATCTCCAAGATAAAGATTGGCTTTTATCCAAATTTTTATCAGTTGGTCGATAGCAATTATTAAAAATATAATAAGCAAGGGCCTTATATATCTCCTCATTGATCTTTCTGTTTTATTTTTGCTTCCATACTCAGCGTAGTGTGAGGCACTATCTTCAATCGCTCCTTAGGTATCAACTTCCCTGTCTCTTTGCAAATTCCATACGTTTTATTTTCAATACGCACTAGGGCAGCATCCAAATTGTCGATAAACTTTCTTTGACGAGCTGCCAATTGATTTAATTGCTCTTTTTCCAATGTTGCAGAGCCATCTTCTAAGGTTTGATAACTGCCCGAAGTATCATCAGTGCCATTGTCTGACTCATGACTTAACGATTGCGATAAAACTGCCAATTCTTCCTTCGCTATCTTCATTTTCGACAGTATCAATTCTTTAAATTCCTGCAATTCCGCATCAGAATACATTGTTTTTTCCATTTTATTCAACAATTTAACGCCCTTTTATTTATTTAAAATTTTAGATTCCCAAACGTTTTCAATGTATTTAGTTCATCTAATTTCTATCCCTCCAAATATCGAAAATCCCTTAATAACAAGCACTTTAGCCTCCGCACTAGCATCATCCATTGAGGTAGGTCGCTTATCATGAATACTTGAAAAAAAGTGTGTTACTTCCATTCGAACTTGCCAATCGGCGGGTATAATAAGTTTTACTTCGCCAAATATTTGCCCTAGTGATAATGTGGCATTTTTCTGTATATCAGCGTTTGACAAATCTAACTCCACTCCTCCAAACACAACACATAACTCGCCTCTTTGCAAATCTTTTGATATAACCCGACCTTTAATTCCAGCAAAAATTGCTGTCGATTTCACGAAATTTTCATTGTCCATAAAGCATTCTTTATTATTCTCCTTTATAAAGCACTATGA
>CANJWF010000035.1 GCA_947478315.1 Sphingobacteriaceae bacterium
ATTATTTAGTAAATTCAAAGAAAAATATCCCGACCATTTGGTTATTACCTACGTGAACTGTTCCGCGGAACTAAAAACCTTAAGCGACATTGTATGTACTTCCTCCAATGCCGTGCAGATTGTGGAAAGTTTACCCAAAAACCAAAAAATAATATTCGCACCCGACAAAAACTTAGGTGCCTATATTGCGAAGAAAACAGGCAGAGATATGGTGTTATGGAATGGAGCGTGCATGGTGCATGAAATTTTTTCCCTAGAAAAAATCATTAAGCTAAAAGCCCGTCATCCTGAAGCAAAATTTATTGCACATCCAGAATGCGAAGAAGAGCTACTTGGTATGGCAGACTATATTGGTTCAACAACGGGATTATTAAATTTTACCAAAAAAGATACTGCCTCAACCTATATTATCGCTACAGAACCTGGCATTATACATCAAATGCAAAAGGCTTGTCCCCAAAAAACATTTATTCCCGCACCTCCTAATAATGCCTGTGCCTGCAACGACTGCCCACACATGAGACGCAACACCCTAGAGAAATTATATCTATGTCTAAAATACGAATTGCCTGAAATTGAACTCAATGAAGAAACCCTTATAAAGGGAAAACGCCCCATAGAGCGTATGTTAGAAATTTCTCAACAATTAGGTTTATAAAATCTCGTCCATGATGCCTATCGACAACCCATGGACGATTTTATCTTCCGTAAAAATTTATGAAAATCCGTGGATTAAACTCACCGAACATGCCGTACTAAATCCTAACGGCGGAGAGGGTATTTATGGAGAAGTTCATTTTAAAAACTATGCCATTGGAATTATACCTATCGATGAGTTTGGTAACACTTGGTTGGTGGGGCAATATCGATTTCCTTTAAAAGACTACAGCTGGGAAATTCCAGAAGGAGGAGGAGACTTAACTATCGACCCATTATTATCTGCCCAAAGAGAGTTGTTGGAAGAAACTGGACTCGTTGCTAAAAAATGGACAGAAATACAGCGAGTGCATTTATCCAATTCGGTAAGTGATGAGTTAGGTATTATTTATTTAGCGCAAGATTTGCAACAATTTTGCGCACAGCCCGAAGAAACCGAACAATTATCAACACTACAACTCCCTTTTGAAGAAGCCTATCAAAAGGTTTTAAACGGAGAAATTACAGATTCGATGAGCATCATCGCCATCCTAAAAGCCAACATTATACTTGGTTCTTGAAATAATTGTACCCATTGCTTGCGGCTACCTAATTTGTTAATTTCTGTTAAAATTTTGGCATCGGAACATCCTCTCTTTACCTTAGTCCTAAAGTCAACCTAGGAGTAGCACATGCTATCAAAAATTTTAAAAATCAACCTCGTCTTTTGTTTGCTTATAAGTCTAAAATTGGCTTATAGTTTTTCTCCCGTCGACAATTTTTCTGCTAGCTCCGTTGCTTCTATACACATGCCTCACAAAGCAAACTGCAAGCTGCAAATTAGCGATATAGAGCTTAGAGAAGAGGACAGAGATGACACCAATGATTGGAAACAAGACATTAAGTATCAAGCGCTATTCGACTTCATTAACACTTCATACCACTTAGTAAGCCATTCTTCTTCGCAACATATCTATCGACCCATTCATTCCGATAGCAACTTAACAACCATTTGTCGATATCTCCACTTTCGATTTTTCAGAATTTAACTCCCCCCCTTCTCTTTTTCCATTTTACACTTTAGTAAGTGTCTGCCAACACACAACGATTTTTTCGTTACGAATCTGTTTCGCTAGTAATTAAGTTTTTTATTTCACCATTATTATTAATTCCATTCATAAATATGGAAACAGAAAATCATTCACACGCCTCTCCTATTGAAACGCCCATGAGCATTATCCTCGCAAAAGGGGACGATAACGCTGCGATAGGTTCTTCGTCACATTTAAAAAATAAATTCACTGACGAAACTCTGCATGAGTTTAATTTAGAGGAAACTTTACACGATTTAAAACATTTTTTACCTGCTCAAGCTCCGTTAAAAGATTTTGTACACCACAATACCTTACACGCTTTCCAGCATTTAAAATTTCAAGATGGCATCACTCGTGCCTCTAAAATATTTGGCTACAAGGTTTATCTATCCATAGAGCATTATCAATTATTGTATGCTCAAAATCGCATAGATAAAGAAATTTTAAACCGGATTGTAATTGAAAAAAAAGGAACTGATAATGCCGAAGAATGGCTAAAAAAGCTACATCATCAGTCGTATGATGGCTCCATAGATGCCCGCATTGGCACCTTGCGTGATGAATGGAAAAAACGTTATTACATCAATTTAGATGGATTTGTTCATCCTCTTTTATTTAGAATTTTATGTAACTATTTAGATCAAGGAATTGCAGTATGGGATATACCCATACACCACAAAGGGTTATTAAGCACCATTCGCGAATTAGAAAGACACAGTTTTACTAGCTTTTTCAAAACCAAAAGAGCACAAACGCTGTTATTAGAAAATGTATGCGGAATCGAACACTTACTTGACTTGTTAGTGGGCGACCGTTCGCTTTATAAACAATATCTTTTCGACCAACAATTTGCGCATCAAGGATGGTCTGGCATGGTAGCAACCATCAGTAACAACCCTCATTCGCTATTGGATGCAAGAAATATTACACTCAACGACCTCATCGCGTTAGAGCTTTTGCTAGAAATAGATGCCTTAGATTATAAATTAGGCAGCAAATGGACGCCATTAAACAAACACCTGCTCCACAACAAACCCATCGATATTTTTGCACCAACTCCCCTTAATGAATTAGACGAAATACTCCATATATGGCAAGAAGCATTCGAATGGTCATATCACGATCGCGTTTTAGCGGGCATTCAATTGGCCGATAGTTCCGTCACCAATCGTAAAAATCAGAAATTTCAAGCCATTTTCTGTATCGACGACCGTGAGTGTTCGGTCAGACGCAGTGTAGAACACATAGAGCCTCTTTGCGAAACATTTGGAACAGCAGGTTTTTTTGGTGTCGAATTTTATTATCAACCACAACACGGAAAATTTGTAACAAAAGTTTGTCCCGCTCCAGTTACTCCCCAATATTTGATTAAAGAAATTGGAAAGGAGCACAATGTAACAGTTCCTCAAAAACCTACTAACTGGCTCGTTAACGAACTATCTAAAATAACATCGACTATCAAATTAGCGGTAAATGTATTGCATCCTGTTGAAAGCGAAGTATCTACCTCTTCTTTCAAACACATGGATCCTCATTCAACATTGAGTATCGTTTGTAGCCACCCCGAACACAAAGAAAATGGCTTACAAATTGGATTTACTGTTGATGAAATGGTCATACGAATGGAAAATGTACTGCGTAGCATCGGTCTGGTAGACAACTTTGCGTCAGTCGTTTATTTTGTAGGACATGGAGCCAGTAGCACCAACAATACACATTATGCAGGCTATGATTGTGGAGCTTGTTCAGGACGCCCAGGTTCGGTAAATGCTCGAGTAGCCGCCTTCATGCTTAATCACGAAAAAGTAAGGGCCTTATTGAAAACAAAAGGTATTGATATTCCAGAAGAAACACAGTTTATTGGTGCTCTACACGATACCACACGCGATGAAATAGCTTACTACGATGAAGATATACTCTCAAACAATAACCGAGTTAAACACGAAGAACATCAACTCATTTTTATTCGTGCTTTAGACTTTAACGCCAAAGAACGTTCTCGAAGATTTGAAAATATTGACACCAAACAATCGTTAGAACGTATCCACGATGCGATTAAAAAACGATCTGTTGCCCTATTTGAACCACGACCAGAATTAAATCATGCAACCAATGCACTCTGCATTGTGGGAAGACGAGAATTGACTAAACAAGTGTATCTAGATCGTCGCGCATTTCTAAACTCATACGACTATCGAATAGATCCCGCTGGAAATTCGTTACTGGGCATTATGAATGCAGTTGCACCCGTTTGTGGTGGCATCAACTTAGAATATTATTTCTCTAGAGTTGATAATGAAAAACTAGGTGCGGGAACAAAACTCCCTCATAATGTAATGGGACTCATTGGCGTTGCCAATGGTGTAGATGGAGACTTAAGACCCGGTTTACCCAGTCAAATGATAGAAGTGCACGACCCCATTCGTTTGTTGACAGTTGTAGAGCATTTCCCCAACATCGTTTTACAAACGATTCAAAAAAATGCTTCCACTTACGAATGGTTTGCAAATGAATGGGTAAAACTGATTGCCATACACCCTGAAACCAAGGCCTGTTTTGTATTTAAAGAAGAAAAATTTGTTCCATATCAACCGTTTACCAAAGAAGTAGAAACCATTAAAGATGTAAGTCCTTTATGGGAAAAACATCAAGAGAATATTCCAACTTATTTGTTAGAGTAAACATGGCTGAACATCGTAACAGGCTAAATGAACAAACAATCTCTAATTGAAATAATTTTTAAATCTACTATATGAGTTCTCTACTGCAACTATTTGTATACATCCCCTTGCTAGGGTTTATCCTCTGTAGCATGGCTCCACGCCATCATGAAAAGTTAATTGCTAAAATAGCGTTATATACTACTACGGTTAACGCGTTAATGATTGTGTCCTTTGCATTGTACTGGTCATCACACGCACATGTAATTTTAACCGAAACAGAATACACACTCTATCACTCTGACGAATATGAGTTTAACGTTGCCTTTTATTTTGACAAAATCACCTTAGTATTTTCACTCTTAGGTTCGTTATTAGGTTTTATCATTACGCTATACAGTAGTCGATATTTACATCGGGAAAAAGATTATAAACCCTTCTTTTTGCGTTTATTATTTTTCTATGTAGGGTATTTTACGGTAGTATTTTCCGGAAACTTCGAAACCCTATTCATTGGGTGGGAAATACTAGGAATATCTTCGTTTTTACTCATTGCATTCTATAAAGACCGTTACTTTCCTGTTAAAAATGCGTTAAAAATTTTCTCCATCTATCGCATTGCCGATGTTGGGTTGCTACTAGCGATGTGGATGTGCCATCACTTATTTCATCAAAATATCACTTTTTATCAACTAATTAATCATGCAGCAATTCATAGTCACTTTCAAAATCATTCTTTCATAGGTGCATTAATGGCATTTGCCATTTTAATTGCCGCTGCTGCAAAATCGGCACAACTTCCATTTTCGTCTTGGCTACCACGGGCAATGGAAGGTCCAACACCTTCAAGTGCCATTTTTTATGGTTCACTATCGGTACATATCGGCGCATTTTTACTAGTTAGAACCATGCCTCTTTGGGAGAATCAATTTTCTGTAAGAACTTTCATTGGGCTACTAGGCGTATTAACTTTTTTAATTACCTACCCTATTTCAAGAGTACAGTCTACACTAAAAAGTAAAATTGCCTACACTTCCATCGCACACATCGGTATTATATTTTTAGAATTAGCCGCAGGATTTCAGAATTTAGCACTTATACACATCATTTACAACGCTTTATTAAGAACCTTTCAACTATTAGCATCACCATCTCAGGTCAGTTTCTTAATACGTGAACAATTCTATCATTTCACTCCACGGGTAAAAAGTATCGAAAGTTCATTTCCTCAAAAAATAGGCAACACGTTATACATGATTTCATTAAAAGAATGGAATTTAGAATTATTAGTGGCAAAATTGCTGTGGAATCCGCTAAGAAAAATAGGTAGAAAATTAAATTTTTTAACCCTTCAAAATTCCATCTTATTTTTCGTCATCATCTATGGTGCTGCATTATTTTTAGTATACCATCAAAATTTAGTGCCCATCTTCATTAAAAGTAAATTACCTTTTGTATTTGCTTTTCTTGCCATTTTATTGACGCTAAGAGCCTATACTGAACGAAAAAATGCTTTACTAAGTTGGCTACTCGTTATCATGAATCATTTTTGGATTGCCTTAGCGGTAGCCTTTAATGAAAATTTTAGTTTTTTAGATGTTCACATCTACCTAAGTGGAATTACTGTTTGCGCGATTGTTGGAGTAGTTATTCTAAAAAAATTAGGTAGAGAAGAAACCATCGATATCAATCGTTTTCATGGACATAGTTACGAACATGCTAAGGCAGCACAAATTTTCTTTCTAGCATGCTTAGGTGCTTACGGTTTCCCCATTACGCTTTCTTTTATTGGTCAAGACTTAATTTTTAGCCACATACATGAACAGCAATATGTGTTGGTTTTTTTAGTAGCCCTCAGTTTCGTTATCAATGGCATTGCCCTTATCCGAATTTACGCACGCGTATTCTTAGGTCCACATGCTAAGACCTATCATTCGATTGCTTATAAATCGTCTTAGCATCAATAAACCTTCGATCACTCATGAAAATACAATATGCTTCATTACTTATGCTATTAGCTGGTCTCAAATTGAGTATGGCTCAACAAAATTTTTTCAATGTACCTAGTTCTGATATCACGGTCAAGAACAAGATTTTTTTTCAAGAACAATTGAATTTTTCGTCCGAAATACAATCTAATTCAACGGTTTCTTATGGACTTGGCAATGATGCTGAAGTAGGAGTGAATTTATTCAACCTCTACCACAATTACAAACAATTTGTGGTAGAGCATCAGCATGATCCATTTTATCCCTACATGGCAATCAATGGACAAAAAAAAATTCACTTATTCAATACAATCACCATAGCACTAGGAACACAAGTGGGGATTGCTCCATTCAAAAATGCGCATTGGGGAACTTACACATACTTAAACAGTGTACATGAAATAGCACATTTTAAGCTAGTAATTGGAACTTATTATGGTTCAAAAGCATTTGTTGGAGATGAAGCTTGTAATGATTGGTTTGGAAATATTGATTTTTTATCTCGCATGGGCCTCCAAACGGGGATAGAACGCAATCTCTGGAAAAACAGACTCATACTGCAAGCAGACTACATTAGCGGAAAACATAGCGTGAGTAATTCGGTAATTGGCTTGGCGTATGCTATTAACCAACGATGGATTGTTTCGGGTGGATATCAACGTAATCCATATCAACATACCAATGCGGCAATTTTTGAATTAACATACATTCCAAGAAAATGAACAAACACTAATATAAACCAAATAATTCTTTCCTCTAAAAATCATGATTATGAACTCAAACAATCATCTAAAAATACCTGCCGATGGATGGGCAGGCTTAAAACAACACTGGAAAGGTGAACTTCTCTCCGGATTTACGATTTCTTTAATTGCACTGCCACTATGCTTAGGCATTGCATTGGCATCGGGTGTGCCTCCAATGGCAGGTATCATTGCTGGTATTGTTGGTGGACTGTTGGTATCCCTAACGAGTGGTTCTCATCTTACCATTAATGGTCCTGCGGCAGGATTGGCCATCATTGTACTAACGTCAATACAGGGTTTTAAAAAAATGGCGCCCGTTGGGTTATCTCCCGAAGAGGTAGAGATGTTTGCCTATCAATGTACGTTAGCGGTAGGAATTGGATGCGGAGTATTACAATTACTTTTCGGATTTGTTAAAGCGGGTATATTGAGTAATTTTTTCCCATCGTCGGTAGTACACGGTATGTTAGCTGCTATTGGTATCATGATTTTTGCTAAACAATTTCATGCCGCAGTAGGTGTAAAACCTCAAGGAAAAGAAATATTAGAGCTCATTGCCGAAATACCTAATAGCATTCGTCATCTAAATCCCGAAATTACCATCATTTCGTTGGTGAGTTTAGCCATTCTCATTGGGTTACCTCTATTCAAAAACAAGTATATCAAAATGCTTCCAGCACCACTCTTAGTAGTATTAGTAGCCATACCATTAGGGCATTATTTCGATTTAACACACGAACATAAATATCTTTTTTTAGACCATCATGCATACAACTTAGGTCCAAAATTTTTGGTTAATCTACCCGATAACTTCCTAAAAGGAATCGTGTTTCCTCGTTTCGATTACCTATTTACCAGCTTTGGCATCCAAATGATTATTACCTATGCTTTAGTTGCCAGTTTAGAATCACTGCTAACAGCAGCAGCCATTGATAATTTAGACCCCTTCAAAAGAAAATCTAACTTTAATAGAGAATTATTTGCCAAAGGTTCAGGAAATATTTTATCGAGTTTTATTGGCGGGTTACCTATTATTGCAGAGGTTGTACGTAGCTCGGCAAACGTAAATAATGGTGCTAAAACACGTTGGGCTAATTTTTTTCACGGCTGTTTCTTACTCCTATTTGTCGTTTTTCTTACCCAAGTTATCCATCAAATACCCTTAGCCGCATTAGCAGCTATGCTTATGGTAACAGGCTATCGCCTAGCATCACCTAAAGAGTTTATTAAAACACTCCGAATTGGTAAAGAGCAATTGATTATTTTTATTTCAACCATCGTCGTTACACTTGCAAGCGATTTATTAATCGGCATTTTAGCGGGTATCCTCATTAAACTTACCATACATATCATGAATGGTGTACCATTTAAAAGTTTATTTAAACCATTTTTAACCATCCATTCGGCAGATAACGAGCACTTCACCGTAGATGCGGAACATTCCGCTATTTTCAGCAATTTCATAGGTCTCAAAAAACAACTAGACCGACTCCCTAAAGGAAAACACATCACACTAGATTTATCGAATGTCAGATTAGTTGACCATACCGTAATGGAACATCTCCACGAAATACAGGAAGCCTACCAACGTAATGGTGGAATTTTCAACATCGTCGGATTAAATAACCATAGTCAATTATCCGACCATCCTCGTTCGGCTCGAAAACTAAACGTAGGCTTATAACTCAATATTACCCCCTTATCAAAATTCAATTTATTGACAAGGGGGTAATTTAAGGATGAAGCTATTTGTTCGAAAATTAAATCTGCCTTCAAATGAATTTACCCTCTTAAAATTGCTATTAAAATATTATAAAACAACCAATTGCAAATTCTATTTCAATGAAAACAGTAATCATTAAACCATTATTGGGTATAGCACTTTTGCTAAATCTTAGTAATCTATTCGGAGGCGAAATACCCGACAAAGATTTACGATTTAATCTCAATGAAGACGGTTCACACTACATAAAAGCCAATTTTACTGCACAAATTTGGGCACGTTACAATGAAAATAATCCAGGTACCACCGTAAATGGATTCGCTCAAAACCAAACTTTCGACATTGGACTACGACGTGTGCGTACACAACTTTATGGAAAAATAACAGATAAAGTTTTTTTCTATACCCAATTTGGCATCAACAATTTCACCTACAATTCTGCACGCAAAACACCATTATTTTTTCACGACGTATTAGCAGAATACCAAGTGGTAAAACGTCACCTCGATATGGGTATGGGACTAACAGGATGGACTGGACTTAGTCGTTTTTCTTCCCCATCGATAGCAACCATCATGACCCTAGATGCTCCCCTCTTTCAACAAACAACCAATGACACAAACGACCAATTTTTACGCAAACTGAGTATCTACGCAAAAGGGAAAATAGGTAAACTCGATTACCGCGTTATATTAAGTGACCCTTTTATAGTGGATGGTAGCATCTCAACCGTAAAACC
>CANJWF010000036.1 GCA_947478315.1 Sphingobacteriaceae bacterium
CTTTCTACTTTTCTGAAAATTGATTTTGCTCCAATTTCTAGGCTATTAAAAAAATTATTTTTTAAGGGGTGTATATAATCAGTTTGAAAAGTTAATTCTCGGTTTTTACTATCATTAGAAGCATTTTCTTGACGTAGCATATTGTTGTCTATACTTGCCAATTGCGTAATATAATTGGGTGTAGTTTCGTCGAAACTAATTTGTGTGGAGAACGATAATTCTTTACCTACTTGTTCAAATGTTTTTTTATAATCAGTAATCCAGTCGATACTCTTTTTTCTTAATTCATTATTGGTTAATCGTTTGATACTATTTGATGTTCCGTTTTGAAAAGTGTTTACGATAGTGGTGCCATTGTTGTCGAACCCAAATCCGTTTAAATTAACGTTGGAGGTAATTGCATTGAATGCGTTGAATTCGTGATCAAGTCCTACACTTGCTTTTGCTCCTCCCCTGTTTGTTTGATTTTCGCCGTTTTGATTTAGTAAAGTATTACCATTCAAATCAGTACGTTGTAAATTATTGAGGGTAGTTTGTTGCCACATCCAGTTGCCGTTTATATTTGCATTAATGCCTGTCCGTCCTTTTTTAGCGCTCATGTTAGCGCTCATGTTGTTTCTTCTATTTCCGATGGAGGCATTTACATTGCCTGTTATCCCTTCTAATGTATTTTTCTTGGTAATGATATTAATAATACCCCCAGCGCCATCTGCATCGTATTTCGCCGATGGGTTGGTAATGACTTCAATATTTTTGATTTCTGACGCGGGTATCGATTTTAGGGCATCGCCTACATTACCAGATAAAAGTCCAGATGGTTTACCATTAATGAGAATACGAATAGATTGACTGCCTCTTAATCCTACGTTGCCATCGGCATCTATATCTACCATTGGTACTTTTCTGAGTAAATCTCCAGCATCGCCATTACTACTTGTAACATCTTTTTCTGCGTTGTAAACTAGTTTATCTATTTTATTTTCAACTAAATCTTTATGGCTTTGGACAACTACTTCTTTTAGCGCTTTGGAAGTAGGCGATAACACGATTTGACCTAAGTTGATGTCGGGTTTGTTTCCTGTGGTAGTTATTGGATAAATGATCTTGTTTTTATATCCCATAAAGCTGATGGTCAGTTTATAGACTCCCGTTGGTACATTATCTAATTTGAAATGACCTTTGGCATCGGTAGAGGTTCCGTTAATAGGCTTTAGGATGTTTGGTTTGGATAAATAAATGGTTGCGTAATCAATAGGTTGTTGTGTTATAGAGTCTAATATCATGCCAGTTATTTTGCCAATAGTTTTAGGTGATTGAATGTTTTGTTCTCCGACGTTTTGTTTCGCTAGTGTGTAAGAGCTTATTATGAAGAAAAGAATACTAATTTTAATGAATTTCATGTGAAAATAATTATTCGTCAGTGTTTGTTTTTTAATTGCATTCATGCGTCTGCGATGTATTCGTTGTTGTTTGTTCTTGAAGACTCTCATGTATGGCTTCGCAAGCTGTTTTTAAATGATTAGATAGAACCTCGTGAATATTTTCATGCTCCTTTGTGTAGGCAGTACATGTCGGTTTCATTGAAAAATATTTTATAATGAAAGTGGTTAGATGAAGTATGTGGATCAATTTTCGATTTATTTTTTTGTTATAAGCGTAGAAGGCCTCTTCTTGTAAAGAAACAGTATGAAACCGACATGTACTGCCTAAAATACGTAAGCATTCAGCTATATGCTCTATATTGACTAATCGCTTTTGATTAAGTTTAAATAGTCATCGAAAAAAGTTGGGTTTGTGGTTTATTACGTAACATTCGCCAATCGAAAGCCATGCAAATATTTCTAATGAAAGGTATTCCTTCGGGTTTTACTTGAAGTTGTTGTTGGTTAATGGTTAGTATTCCATCTTGTTCTAGTTCTTGCAATTTCTCTAAAGTTTGCGGAAGGTCGCTAAACTGCAGTTCAGCTGTTGTCCAAGAAGTTTGTAATGAACACATAATATTCAGCACATGCTTTCTAATTACTAAATCTTCCTCGTTTAATAGATGTCCCCTAAAAATAGGTAATTGATTGTTTGATAAGGCTGTTTGGTATTCTTCTATAGTTTTGTGATTTTGTGCGAAACAGTACCAAGAGTCACTGATGGCCGAAACTCCTAAGCCAATCATTAACTGCGTTTTGGCGTGTGTGTAACCCATGAAATTTCTGTGTAAGGTTTTATGTTGGGTCGCACTAAAAAGGGAATCGGAAGGTAGTGCAAAATGGTCCATCCCAATTTCTACATAACCCGCCTCGCTTAATAATGTTTTTCCTTTTTCATAGAGTTTACGTTTTTCCTTATCCTTAGGCAAATCATTTTCGTCAAATCCGCGTTGACCATTACCTTTAATCCAAGGAACGTGCGCATAACTGTAAAATGCAATTCTGTCGGGTTTTAGCAAATTCGTTTTTTCAATTGTTTGTGTGATGGTATCTTCGGTTTGTTTAGGTAAGCCAAACACCAAATCATGCCCAATAGATGTATATCCTATTTCTTTCGCCCAATGATGCACTTTTGCAACCTGATCGAAAGGTTGGTTACGATGAATAACTTTTTGAATTTCAATATCATAATCTTGTACACCAAAACTTACTCTTCTAAAACCTATGTCATAGAGTGTTTGTAAATGTATTTGAGAAGTGTTGTTGGGGTGTCCTTCGAAACTGAATTCCCATTCGGGATGTCGTTTTGCCCGTTTGAACAGATTGTCAATTAGGGATTTTAAATTCTCTGGTTTAAAAAAGGTAGGCGTACCACCTCCGAGATGAATTTCTTTTATGATGGGCTTTTCTTTGAATAGTTGCAGGTATAAATCCCATTCTTGTAACAGCGATTGAATGTAGGGAACTTCGACCCGATGATTTTTGGTAATACGTTTATTGCATCCACAAAAGGTGCATAGACTTTCGCAGTATGGTAAGTGAATGTATAGACTAATCCCTTCTTTTACATTACTTTCATTAAAAGAAACAGTAGCAGAATTTTTCCAAATAGGAGTATTTATACTAGCTTCTTCCCAATAAGGTACGGTGGGATAGCTTGTATAACGGGGTCCTGGCACATTATATTTTTCTATTAAGCTGTTTTTGATGGGATAGTTCATCTGAAAATAATTATTCGTCAGTCTAGGTCTTTTAATTGCACTCATTCATAGCTTCGCAAGCTGTTTTTAAATGGATATATGGAATCTTTTGAACATTTTCATCCCTTTTGTATCGAGACGCTGCACGGCGGGTTCATCTATTCAATACGATAATAAGTGCGAGGCAACTTTTGCAAAGTTAAAAAACCATCACAGTTTTAGTTTACTAGGATAGTTATTGCCATTATTTTGATAGTATTGTGACCGTAGTACATAGGTAGTGTTTTCAAATGTATGATGTTCTTAAATTTCTATATTTCATCACTAATTTTAGTGCAATCCAATGATGAATAACCTTTTTAGAGAAAGCGGTAGTTCTTCGATGGAGACGTTTACAACTGTTTCTTAAAGAAGTATTTACACCTTCAATAGCTTTGGTAAAACGCTTTCCTATGAGATGTTCTTGTGGATGAAATACCTCCTTGAAAACACGCCATCCATCGGTACACCAAAAGTTAATAGTGAGGTTTTGTAAACGTTTTAAAAGGTCTTTGAGTGTTTTTTTGTTGCGTTTTCCTGCTGTAACAGCTAATATTTCGTCTGTTTGTGCACAGTAGGCATACAATATCCAAACCTTTTTGCGTTTACTCTGAACGAAACTATACAGTTCGTCGACTTGTACTTGGTGATAATAACGTTGGCTTGGCTGTAATTGTATAGCCGATAGGGACGATAGGGTTCTGATAATGCTCCCTGTACTAATATGTAGTAATCGAGCAATATCTCTAATCCCATTTCCATTCAATAACATATTGATAGTCATTCGCTTATTGTCAATTTTTGAACCCCAATATAAGTACTCATGTTGGAATTGTTTTTTACAAGAACCGCAACGATAGTTTTGTCTGCCGTTCTTTTTTATCCCATTTTTTGCCACCTTTGTGCTGAAACAGTGAGGGCAATTGAACGTTTGAATTATTTCCATAATCCCAAAGTTCGCTCTTACTGTTTATCCTTTAAAAAATATCATACATTTGAATATACTACCGGAAATAAAAATATTATTTTTATGTATCATATTATTTTTTATCTATTCTGTGTACTGGTTATTTCGCTAGCGGTTATAACTATTTACACTAAAAATCTGGTACGAGCTGTATTCACGTTTTTTCTGACGCTATTTGCTATATCGGGGTTATATGTTTTTTCTTTAGCTGATTTTGTAGCTATTACGCAAATTGTAATTTATGTAGGGGGAGTTTTGGTGCTTTTCTTATTCGGATTAATGCTATCCGATAAAAAACTTCTTGATATGAATAGTCTACAAAAAACAACTATTCGTTTAGGTAATTTACGACCATTTGTTGGTCTCGTGATAGCTGTATCTTTTCTATGTTTGTTGGTTTTTATGTGGTTTGAGTTGGATATGAATTCAATAACATGGATGCACACGAATCCGATAGCTAATGCTAAACAGCATGAAGTGAGTAATATTGGCATTGCATTGATGACCAAATTTTTAATTCCGTTTGAAGTTATTGCTGTTTTTTTGCTAATGGCACTTATTGGAGCATCTCATTTGATGAGAAAGGAGGTCGATGTTGATTGATATACAATGCTATTTGATAGTATCCTCAATACTTTTTTCTATAGGTATCTATGCTTTTCTTACCAAACGTAATGTGGTAATGATGTTGATAGGAATAGAATTTATGATTAATGCAGCAATTATCAATTTTGTTGCTTTTAGTAAGTATGATTCTAATAATGAAGGTCAAATCATGGCAATTTTTATTATCATCATGGCAGCCGCAGGGGTTGCAGTAGCTTTGGCAATTATTTTAAATCTTTACAAGCATTATAAAACTATTGATCCGAATCAAGTTCACGAATTAGGCGAGAAATAAATACTTGCTACTTTTTAGACATGGTCAAATCTCATGTCTATCCTTCCATGACCCAATTGCTTTTATTCTTATTCTTATCACCTTTAATAGTATTTGTTATTCAGCTTATTTTTGGTACGAAATTGCCTAGAAAAGGTGATTTTATAGCTTTATTGGTTGCCGTAATTTGTTGCGTATCTTCAAGTATTCTGTTTGTTGTTGTTTGGAATCAATCTCCTGTTACATATCAATGGAATTGGTTCATCGTAGGTAAAACTATTTTTCACATTCGTTTCCTGCTCAATAATTTGTCTGTAATCATGCTATTGCTAGTATCGTTCATCTCCTTACTAGTGCATGTTTATTCGCTTTTTTATATGCGAAATGAAGTTTTTTATCATCGTTATTGGGCATATTTAGGCTTATTTACGTTTGCTATGATAGGCGTGATTCTTTCTGATAATCTTTTAATCCTTTATTTTTTTTGGGAATTAGTAGGATTTTCGTCGTATTTATTAATAGGATTTTGGTTTAAAAAATCAAGTGCTATTCAAGCTAATAAAAAAGCATTCTTGGTTAATCGATTTGGTGATATGGGTTTTCTGATAGCTATAGGCATCCTATATGCACATTTTCACCAGTTGACCATTACAGAATTATTTGCTGAAAATACTTTGTCTAAATATTTTCAACAAGATGCTTTTTGGGTACATCTAGTAGGAATAAGTTTTTTTATTGCGGCAATGGCGAAATCTGCCCAATTTCCTTTTCATGTTTGGTTGCTAGATGCGATGGAGGGTCCAACGTCGGTTTCGGCTCTTATTCATGCGGCAACGATGGTTGCGGCAGGTGTTTTTTTGTTAATTAGAGTTAATCCTATTTTTACCCCTTCTGTTTTATTGATTATTGCCATAGTTGGTACTTTTACCGCTCTTTTTGCTGCGCTACTAGCATGCGTACAAACGGATTTAAAAAAAATATTAGCATTTTCTACTATTTCTCAATTAGGATTTATGATTTGTGCAATAGGTATAGGTTCGTGTTCATCTGCCTTATTTCATTTGGTCACTCACGCTTTTTTTAAATGTTTACTTTTCCTATGTGCAGGAATTGTTATTTACTACTACAAATCACTGTTTCAACAACAAAATGTTAATCTCGATGCTCAAGATATTCGTAACATGGGCAATTTAAGAAAAACGCTACCATTGGTTTTTATTACCATGTTGATTGCTAGTGCAGCGTTAATTGGATTTCCATTTACTTCTGGGGCACTTTCTAAAGAAAATATTCTTATTCATTTGTGGTATTGGGCTGTACAGAAAGAGGGTTGGTATTATATGTTTCCAATTATACTTTTATTGGCTACCGCTACTACTATCATTTATACAACCCGTTTTATCTATAAGATTTTCATCGCACGTCCTACAATCGAATTGTTGTGTAAGGATAAATTAGTAAATAGTTTACACCCATTACCTTTTAGTGTTAAAATTCCTTTATTTCTGTTAAGCCTTTGTTGCTTTTTTGTTCTATTCGCATGGTCTCCTTTTTCTCTTGCTCATTCATGGCTACTCAATGGTTTTTTAACGGGTATAGTATATCATTCGGGTATATTAACGACATTCATTAATGTTTTTATAATTAGCATTTTGTTGATTAGTATTTTATTTTATCGTTTCTCAATAACTTTCAGCCATCGATTTTATATTTTTAATATGCAGGTTCCGCAGTATCATGCTTTTTTAAATCACTGTCGTAACCATATAACATATGTTCCTATTGGTGGTTTTATTCGGTTATTGAATATACATCGCCGCCGAACCGATATAGTGATTGCTAATATATTCTTAATGATATCGAATCTTGCGAATTGGGTAGACAGAAAAATAATGGATCAGGTGGCTTATTGTTCATCGTATATCGCGTTAAAGATATCATTGATATGTTCTAATTTTGACATTTATGGTATTGATGGTATTATACATGGTATAACTACGGGTATTCGGAACTTTAGTATAGTGCTTCGTTTGTTTCAACGAGGTAATGTGCAAAAATACTTATCAGTTTTTTTTGTAACATTGTTGTTACTTTTATTGTTGTTTTACTTATTCTAACACGATTTATTAAGTGTTTTTCGTTCTTTTTGAAAGTTGATTTCACTTGTTATAATGTTTAAGTTAAATGATGGTTGTTTTAATTGACTAGAAGGAATACTTATCATTCATATTTCATACTTTTATTAATTGTCGTTGGTTTCTTTACACTGTTTGAGTCGTTAAACGTATTTTTTCACTCGCACCCGTTATCGAATTTATGTATATCTTATCTTTTTTGGTTTTTTTACCTATTTTCTTTGCGATACTTATATTAATACTTCCTCAAGCATACGCTCATCGTGCTAAATATTTAGCTCTTCTTGCTGTTACTCTACAGTTGTTAATTACGTTTATTCTTTATTTTAACCTTAAAGCAGGAGAGATAGCCCATTTTGGGCAATTTCAGTGGCAAGAGCGTATGGTATGGATAAATATGAACTTAGGTGATTTGGGCATACTACAAATCGAATATTTATTGGGGGTTGATGGACTATCGATGCCCTTAATATTGCTTACCACTATCATTATGTGGATAGCCGTTTTAGCTTCTTTAAATAATGATCATTATAATAAAAGCTATTATGCTCTATTAATGTTGTCAAGTACATCAATTGTCGGTGTATTTCTTGCGCTTGATTTCTTTCTTTTTTTTATTTTCTACGAATTAATGTTACTGCCTTTGTACTTTTTGATAGGTATTTGGGGAGGAGAGCGTAGAGAATATGCTGCGATTAAGTTTTTTCTATATACGTTGTTCGGCTCCGTATTCATGTTGTTAGTGTTAATTGTCCTCAGTTTGTCAGTTAGAGATCCAATAACAGGTTTTCATACACTCAATTTAACTTATCTGTCAGATATTCGAAATACAGTCGTTGGGTCTATTCTCCATCCTCAATCGCACTTGATTTTTTTAGGGATGTCGGCTCGAACACTTGCTTTTACAGTATTGTTTGTTGCCTTTGCAATTAAAATTCCAATAGTTCCTTTGCATACTTGGTTGCCCGATGCACACGTAGAAGCTCCAACGCCTATTTCCATCATTTTAGCAGGCATTATGTTAAAAGTTGGGGCTTATGGATTATTGCGTATAGTTTTCCCAATTTTTCCTGATGTTGTTCCACACATGTCTTGGTTTTTGGGGTTACTTGCCGTTGTTTCTATACTTTATGGAGCATTTAATGCGTTGGCTATGACTGATTTGAAGCGATTAATAGCTTATTCATCCATCTCTCACATGGGTTTTGTATTATTAGGTATTATATCATTAACATCAGAGGGAGTCAATGGCGCTATATTTCAATTATTTAGTCATGGAATATTGTCAGCTATGTTATTCTTTTTAGTAGGAGTTTTATACGATAGAGTGCATAATCGTCAGATTAATAATTTTAGTGGTTTGGCAAGTTTGATGCCTAATTATACAGCGATGGTTGCCCTTGCCTTTTTTGCATCACTAGGATTACCAGGCTTTTCGGCATTTATTGGAGAATTGTTTACGTTGTTGGGGGCTTTTGATGCTCATTTTTCGCATAATTTGCCTTTATGGATGCCGATTTTATCCGTTTTTGGTATACTGTTAAGTGCAGCTTATTTTTTATGGACTCTTCAGCGAATGTTTTTTGGAAAATTAATTTTAGCAGGAGGTGACCAATGGCAATCTTATTTATTTGATATTACGTATAGAGAGTTTTTTATTTTAATTGTATTATCTTCGGTCACGTTAGCCATAGGGCTATGTCCGTCTTTGATATTTAATTTAACAAATAGCTATGCTACAACTTGGCTTTCTCACCTGTTATAACAAGTTTTTATTGTTGTGATAGGTGCTTGAGGAATTTCATTCTATCTAATTAAAACATCACAATACAAACAAATAATATTAATCACAGTTAAATTTTAAAATTATGTTACCTACAGCTTTATTCGATTTATTTAATAGTATTACACCAATGAGTCCTCAATTGGAAGAAAAATTATTGAAACTTCTTAAAGAGAGACGTGTAAGAAAAAAGACAATTTTGTTGAATGCAGATAGTGTTTGTAATCACATGTATTTTATTGTTCAAGGATTGTTTAGAGGTTATCATACCATTGTTGATTTTAAGAAGAAAAAAGATGTGGATGTATGCACATGGTTTATGCAAGAACGAGATATTCTTATTTCTCCATATAGTTTTTTTGCAAGACAACCTAGCTATGAAAGCATTCAAGCACTTGAAGATAGCGTGGTTTTTTATTTAACTTATGATGAATTGCAAGGGCTATACACTCAATTTCCTGAGTTTAATTTAATAGCGCGGGTTTTAACTGAAAAATACCATTTACAAAGTGATATTCGTTTATATCACATAAGAATGAGACCTGCATCCGATAGATATATGTACTTTGAAAAATATCATCTAGATCTTATTAACAGATTAACAC
>CANJWF010000037.1 GCA_947478315.1 Sphingobacteriaceae bacterium
AGTTATGTTTTTGCGTGAACCTCCAGGAACGGGTAGAGGAAACTTAGCTTCTTTGAATAAGTATATTGTAAAAAACATAGGAGAGCATCAGATTTATCTGCAAAGACCCGCTCAATTTAATAATGGGTTTGATTTCACATTAAATGTGTCTGGGCTAAATTTTAATGCGAAAAGCTATAACGAGGAAGGAAATTTGAAGCGTTCAACAACACGACCTAGCCACGCTCATATTTACACGGACTTAAGAGATAAAAAAGATGAAGATTTAGGTTTGTATCGAGAACTGCTTACACAAATAACAAGAATATATAATTGCCAAGAACCTACTAAAACTAAGTTTAGTTTTAATTGTGGACATGATTCTGAAATAGTTTTAGAGTGCATTAAATGGTTGTTTGTAGAACAAGACATTACATACTGGCATTATTCGGGCAGAGCAATGTTTTATAACGGGATTAAAGAAATATAGAAAAAGTAATCGAAATTGTCGAACACATTTTTAAAAATCTCAAACCTCTTCTTGAACTTTTGTGATAAAATTTTCAAGTGTTGTTAAGTTGTATAAACTCGAAATAATATTGTAGGCTTCCTCGAGTTTATTTTTAGCAGTAAGCCAACCTTGCCCATCTGTTATCCAAACGAACTCAAAGTTAGGGTATTTGTTAATTTTGGGTGCCACATCCGAATACGCTCTTGCAACTTCATTTAATTTAGAACCCCCTGTATTGTAAAAATTTGTTTCAATTAGATATGTCTTTTTTTGTGTTTTAATAACAAAATCAAATTGTTTGACATCAGCACCTAAGCTTTCTATTTCTGGGAATACGGTATTTTTTACTTCTTTTTCATAAACGATATTGTGTCTGTCAAAAAATAAAGAAACGGCTTTCGACATATTGTCGCCACCTCTGTTTTTTCTTGCATTTGTGTCTAACCCAACTTCAATTCCGAAAACATAATCTACCAAATTTGTTACGTCTTTGTTTCTGAAAACATCTGCTAATCCTGTATCTTCAATATACTCTAAAATAGTTTCAGACGAGGTGAAATAGGTGTCGAGCAAAACAATTTCTCCATTATTATTGAATGTTTTTGCCTTTTTATTTTTGCGGATAGCAATCAGAATATCCAACACTTCAAAAACTTTAGGATTTTCTTGGTATAGTTCTTTAACTGCTTCTTTCAAATTCTCTTTCCCTATCAAATAATTTAATTGATTGAGTTTGATTGCAATTTTATTTACGTTGCTTTTTATTTTCTTAAAGTCAGTGAAATAGTCAAGCGTAGCATTTGTTTCAGAAAGTTGGGATAAAAAGATTTTAAATTGCTCTGACATATTTTTGAATGTTCGTTTGGTTTGTAATTAGTAACTCTTTCAATGAACCTCTCTTTTCTGGATTTGCATTGATATTTCTTCTTGCATCAACTCGCTGAATGTTGAAATCTGCATATAAATCGTCAAAAAAGTTGTTGTTTACGTCTCTTCCTTTAACGTCTGAATTACTCAAAATCCAAGTATGATTTAAGGTGTCTAATTTTGAGCAGAAGTTTTTTAATCGAATTTGTTCGTTGTCGTTAAATTCATCTTTTGCATAGGAATTAAAACTGGATGTTTCGCTCAATGGTTTATAGGGAGGGTCAAAATAAAATAAAGAATTGTTTGCCGCATATTCCAACGTTTGCTCAAAATCTCCGCATAAAATTTCTGCTTTTTGCAATGCCATACTTACTGCCAAAATATTTTCTTTGTCGCAAATGGTTGGTTTTTTGTAGCTACCCATTGGCACGTTGTATTCGTTCTTACGATTAACTCTATATAAACCATTGAAGCAAGTGCGATTTAGAAAAATAAACAAAGCGGCTTGTTTGCTTTGTTCTTCTTTTCTGGTGTTATATAAATCTCTTTTTTCGTAGTAATAGAGTTTTTTATTATCCTCTCTGTCTTCTAATGCGTGAAATTCGTTTTGTAATATTTCAAGGATTGAAATTAGTTCTATTGGTCTTGAAGCAATTGTTTGATAAGTGTTTATTAAGTCTTCGTTGATATCATTTATAACTGCTTTTTTAAGTTTTGGAAAATTGTTTAGCATCCAAAAAAAAACTGCTCCGCTTCCAATAAATGGTTCAATGTATGTGAGTTTTTCTTCTGAAATGTCTTTTGGTAACGCCTTTTGGATGTCGCTGATGAGTTGTGTTTTTCCTCCTGCCCACTTCAAAAATGGTTTTGCTATTTTGTTTGTCATGAGTCGTTATGTTAAAATTTTAAGTTAAGCAAATCAACAATTTTTACATTTTTCTTTCCGTTTTGCTGGTTACATTCTTAAGTGTTATTGTTTGTGCAGTGTTTGTTTGAGCTGTTGTTTAACTAACTCTGAATTTCTCTAAAAAATCGGCATAAGCCAATTGTATTCCTTGGTGTAGGTTAGTTTGATGTTTCCATCCTAAGTTATGCAATTTGGTTACATCCATCAATTTTCTGGGGGTGCCGTCGGGTTTGGTGTTGTCGAATATTAACGCTCCGTTGTAACCTACAATTTTTTTGATGGTTTCGGCTAATTCTCGTATGCTGATGTCTTTTCCTGTGCCTATGTTGATGGGGGCTGGTTGGTTATATTGTTCCATTAAGAAAAGGCAGGCATCGGCCAAATCGTCGGCAAAAAGAAATTCGCGCATGGGTTTTCCTGTTCCCCAAATGGTTACTTGTGGAATGTTGTTGATGTTGGCTTCGTGAACTCGGCGTATCAATGCAGGCAGTACGTGTGAATGATCGGGATGATAGTTGTCGTTGTAGCCGTATAAATTGGTAGGCATTACTGAAATAAAGTTACAGCCGTATTGGCTTCGATAGGCTTCGCACATTTTTATGCCAGCTATTTTGGCGATGGCGTAGGGCTCGTTGGTAGGTTCTAAGGTTCCTGTAAGTAGGTATTCTTCTTTTAGGGGTTGTGGGGCAAGTTTAGGATAAATGCAGCTGGAGCCGAGGAATAGTAATTTTTTAACTTGCTGTAAATAGGCTTGGTGTATGATGTTATTTTGGATACACAGGTTATCGTGTATGAACTCTGCACGATAGGTATTATTCGCAACAATACCACCTACTTTTGCTGCGGCTAAAAACACGTAATCGGGTTTTTCGGTAGCGAAAAAATTGGCAACAGCTTGTTGGTTACGGAGGTCGAGCTCTTGAGAGGTACGAACGATGAGATTGCTAAAACCTTTTTTTTGTAGTTGGCGATATATGGCAGAGCCTACCATGCCTTTGTGGCCAGCGATGTATATTTTATCGATTAGGTTCAATTTTGTAAAACAGATTTAATGAGCAGGTGTGAAAAATGTTGTAGACCCAGTAAATACTTGGCATGTAGTGGCTATCGTATCTAGGTATTTCTTTGCTTTTTGCGAAGTATCTTCATCGATATGGTAATCAATATACCTAGCATTAAGACAATTGTCATGCAGGAATTTAAAGTCTTTGTATATGTTTGGCAATAATTCTTGTACTAATTTTAATCGGGTTTGATGTGCTGATTTTTGCAAGAAAGCTTTTGCTTTATCTATTGAGGGGAGATGCTCACCATTATAGTCACGAGGAAAAATTTGAGCATCGACATAGTGTATGGAGGCGTAAAATGCTGTTGTTATAACCCAATCTCGAAATTCATTTTCTTCGTACAGTTTTTCACAAAGTTTTTTATTATGTGCAGCGTGTTGTTGTTTACTCATGGGCTAAGTCAGCTTTGTAAAGCTCCTGTTTGTTTTTAGCATCATAAGCCACGCTAAACCCATTAGCTTTGATTAGAGTAATGTTTAAATATTTGTTATCGGGCAAATATCCTAATTGAACTTCTTCTGTATAGTAATTATAAGCAAAGTTTATAAATTCATCACTTTTGTAAACTTTTTCTTCAAAAGCGAGCATGATAGACATTTCTTGCACGTTTGCGAAAAATTTTGTACAAGAAAACCCTTTTTTCTCAAAATTATTTATAATCAACATCAGTTGATCTAATGTTTTTTTATATTGATCCTTGATAGAACTTGTAAGTTGTTCCATCAGTTGTTTCTTCCCATCTTTTCTTCCTTTTTCATAGGCGTTGCAGACAACATCAAAACTGAAAAAACCTTCTTGTGGATTGGTACGAATGTGATCAATATTTGATTTTTCTACATTCGCAAAGAGATTAACTATATTCTCATAGTCTAGCCCTCCTTGTTGCATTGTGTTTGTTCCCATGGCAATTAGTGTTACATGTACGTTTCACAAAGCAAATAAATAAAAGCAGTAAAAACAAAGAATAATTTATTTATTCAAATTTCCATTTTACGAAAGCTTCTAAGGCTTCGTATTCGGCTAATCCAAGCTGATTATAGAGATGAGCGGTTTCTTTATTGCGGTCTTCTGCTCGTTGCCAAAATTCGCGTGCATCATCGCCAGGAAATATAGGGCGGTCTTTTTGTGATTGGTGTTTGAAGATGGCTAAGCGTTTTTGCTCTACTTCTTTGGGGCTTAAAGGTACAGCCATTTCTATTTCGTGTGGCTCAAATTCATGCCAAGCACCTCTATAGAGCCATAGGTTACAATCTTTTGTCCACGTTTCCGTTTTCCGTAATTGTTCTAATGCGTTTTTTACAATATCGAAGCATACTTTGTGTGTGCCATGGGGGTCTTCGAAATCGCCAGCTACAAATATTTGATGGGGTTTTATGTTTTGCATCAATTGTAGGGTAATGGTTAGGTCGTTTTCGCTTGGCTTATTTTTGGTTGCCTTACCTGTTTCATAGAAAGGTAAGTTCAAAAAATGTATTGCGGAGTCTTTTAAACCACAAAATCGGGCACCTGCAATTGCCTCGCCTTTTCTGATGAGTCCTTTTACGGTGCGCATGGAGAGCAAGTCAGAATCGTTGGGTTGTTTGCTTGAGATAAAAGCACGCATTTCTTGATAATGTTTTTTTAAATCTGATGTTTCGGTTTTGAGTGCTTTGTTGGCATCTATGGCAAATTCCATAAATCGGAGTACATCTTCGTCCCAAACGGCGGTGTTGCCTGATGTTTGATAGGCTACGTGAACTTGATGGTCTTGATTAATTAAACGAATAAAGGTACCTCCCATAGAAATTACGTCGTCATCTGGGTGCGGTGAGAATATAATTACTCTTTTTTGTGCAGGATGGGCTCTTTCCGGACGTTGGCTATCATCGGCATGCGGTTTCCCTCCAGGCCAGCCTGTAATGGTATGTTGTAGTTGATTGAAAATACGGATGTTGATATTGTAAACGGGGCCTTGTTGGGTGGCTAATTGTGCCATTCCGTTATTATTGTAATCTTCTTCGGTAAGTTTTAAAATAGGCTTGCGTACTTTTTGGGCTAACCAAATGACGGCTTTTTTACTTGTTTGAGCATTCCAAATACAATCTTTTACTAACCAGGGGGTATTAAAGCGAGTTAATGCCGAAGCAGCATCCTGATCTAAGATAAATTCTACGTTTTCAAATGATTGTAAATAGGTGGCTGGTATTTCACTAGACAACTTTCCCTCTACGGCTTTTTTGATAATGGATGCTTTTTTTTTGTTCCAAGCCATCAGTATAATTTTTTGGGCTTTTAAGATGGTACCTATTCCCATGGTGATGGCTTTGGAGGGAACATTGGCTTTGCCGCCAAAATCTTGAGCAGCATCTTTTTTGGTCAAATCGTCGAGTGTGACTAGGCGTGTACCTGAATTAGGGGCAGAGCCAGGTTCGTTAAACCCAATATGTCCGGTGCGACCTATTCCTAAAATTTGTAAATCTATGCCTCCGTATGCTTCTATTTTTTGTTCGTATTGTACACAAAAATCAATGATTTGCTCTAACTTGAGTGTTCCGTCGGGGATATGAATGTTTTTTGGGTCAATATCGATATGATTGAATAAATGTTCGTACATGAAATTTACATAGCTCTGTTGGCTGTATGGTTTCATGGGATAGTATTCGTCTAAATTAAAGGTAATTACATTTTTGAAACTTAATTTTTCTTCTTGGTGCATTCTTACCAACTCTTGGTAAATACTGATGGGTGTTTTGCCTGTTGCCAATCCTAATACTGCATTTTTATTAAGAGCTTGCTTGTCTTTAATGATTTTTGCAATGGTTTGAGCAATTGCTTTAGATGCGATTTGCTCATCCGGATAAATGGATACAGGTAATTTTTCGAAGCGGGTTTCTTCTAATAAATTGAGACGGGTCATGTTTGAAGTAACATTTAAAATAAAACGTACAAATGTGCTTTAAAAGCAGCAAATTTGCGTCCTTTTATTTTGAAAAATTAATGATGAAGCCATCTAAGTCAGCGTTTAGTAAATATCAACTTTTTGTAGTTGCTATTTTAGGATTAATACAGTTTACTGTTATCCTAGATTTTATGGTTTTGTCACCGTTGGGGGCATTTTTGATGCCTGAGCTTCGTATATCATCTTCTCAGTTTGGTTTAGTGGTTTCGGCATATGCGTTTAGTGCAGGTGCGTCGGGATTGTTGGCCGCTGGATTTGCAGATTTATTTGATCGTAAAAAAATGTTGGTGTTTTTTTACATGGGATTTATTATCGGAACGTTGTTATGTGGGATTGCTACTGATTATCATTTTTTATTGATAGCTAGAGTTGTGACAGGTTTATTTGGGGGTGTTATCAGTTCTATTTGTTTTGCGATAATAACCGATTTGTTCGATTTATCGGTTCGAGGGCGTGTAATGGGTGTAGTGCAAGTGGCTTTTGCAGGTAGTCAGGTATTGGGTATTCCTGTTGGGTTGTTCTTAGCGAATCATTGGGGATGGCATGCTCCTTTTTTGATGATAGTGGCTTTTGGTGTGGCAACGGTGCTCGTGATTGCTATTGGGTTGAAACCCATTGCCGAACATTTAAAGATAGTGCGTGAACATAATGCTATTCAGCATCTGATTAAAACTTTTTCTGTGAAATCGTATTTGATGGCATTTGCTACTACCATTTTATTGGCTACGGGAGGTTTTATGTTAATGCCTTTTGCCAGCACTTTTATGGCAAATAATTTGCAAATTTCTGCTACTCAACTTCCATTTGTGTATATTGTAACGGGTGTTTTTTCGATGATAGCAGGTCCTTTGGTGGGTAAATTGAGTGATAGTGTAGGGAAATATAAAGTGTTTTGTTACGGTTCTATTTTGGGTATGCTAATGGTGTTTGTGTATTGTAATTTGGGTATTACATCTTTGTGGGTGGTTATGGTGGTTAATGTATTGTTGTTTGTGGCCGTTTCTTCTAGAATGATTGCTGCTACTACTTTGATGACGGCTGTTCCGCAAGCTAAAGATAGAGGGGCTTTTATGAGCGTTAATTCGTCGGTTCAGCAAATATCAGGTGGAATTGCTTCGGCTATTTCGGGATTAATTGTAGTACGTACAGAAAGTGGTGTTATTAAGCATTACGATACAGTAGGTTATATCGTAGTTTTTACTATGTTGGTGTGTATTGCCATGATGTATTTTATTAATAGACATTTGAGTAGACCGAAAAATTTGTACACAGCATAAATTAGAGAGAGAGTGTCTTACTCAATTAGCTGTGCTAATTGAGTAAGACACTCTCTCTTCATGTTATTATAAGGATGGTTTTGGCATTTTGTTGGTATCCATGTACAATATGTTCCATCGGTGTCCATCTAAATCGGTGAATCCACATCCATACATCCAGCCTTGATGTTCTTCGGGCTTACCGAATAATTTGCCTCCTGCTTCAATCACTTTTTTTGCCATAGCATCTACTTCCTCTTTGCTTTCGGCATCAATAGAAAGTAATACTTCGCTAGCTTGTTGGGTGTCGACTAGATTCGTTCCCGTAAATTTTTTAAAAACCGCTTCTGCAAAGAGCATTACCACTATGTTTTTGTCGCCGATGATTAAGCAAGCTGATTCGTCGCCATTATCATGTTGTGTGTTGAACGAAAACCCTAATTGGGTAAAAAATGTTTTTGATTTTTTTACATCTTGTACAGGAAGATTAATCCAAAGTTCTTTTGCCATTGTTGATAGTGAATTAGTTAAATTTAAAATTGAATTACAAATGAAGCAATATTTCATGTACCATTGTGGTACACGTCTTAAAAATAAGTACTATTTTCGTTATTATTGGTACCTGTTTTTGGATTATCGGCTATAAGAGGTCTCATTTATTTTTTGAGTAATTCGTATAGTGCTATATTGATGTAAATATGCTCTTTACCTTTTTGTTCGGCTTTGAGTATACCTATTGACACTAAATGGTTGAGGTATCGGGCTGCTGCCTTCCGCTCTATTTTCAGATAGCTAGTCAAAAAATCATTTTTACAATAAGGATGCACGAATAATTGCTCTACCAAATCTTTGGAATATATTTTGGGTAATTTTTCCTGAATGTCTTTTTGTACATGGGTAAACAAGGTGTTGATTTCATGAATTTGCTTGATGGTTTCTCTTGCGGTAGTTTCTATGCCTATCAGTAGGTATAGTATCCAGTCTTCCCAATTGTTTTTGCTTCGAACCTCTTGCAACAAGCGATAGTAGTCGCTTTTATGTTTAATGATATAGGAACTTAAATATAAAATAGGTTCGTTTAATAGTCCTTTTAAAATTAAATAGATCACATTGATGATTCGTCCTGTTCTGCCATTACCATCATAAAAAGGGTGTATGCTTTCAAACTGATAATGCTGAACGGCTAATTTAATTAAGGGTGAAATATCATCTTCTGCATCATTGTTGAGATATTCTTCTAAATTCTGCATTAAATAGAGAATAGTATCTACCTGGTCGGGTGGTGTATAAATCACTTCTTTTGTTAAATCGTTGATGAGTGCCGTACCAGGTAATTTTCTAATTCCAGCATTATTTTCTTCTAATTCATTTTGAATGGTAATGATTCCGTTAGTGTTTAAAAAACCTTTTTCTCGCACGAGTTGTGTGCCCATGAGTAAGGCTTCGCGATAGCGTAGCACTTCTTTGGTTGCCACATCGGGTTTATCTGCTTTGGCATATAAAGCCTGATAAAGTTTATCTTGTGTGGTAATCACATTTTCTATTTCGGAGCTGGCTTTGGCTTCTTTGAGTACAATAGCGTTGATGAGTATGTTGGGATTGGGAAGTGTTTTTGCCAATCCTTTTAATTCCCCTAAAGCTACTGCCGATTTACTTTCTTGGCGTAAAATTTTAATTGTTTCTACCTTTCTATTGGGAGGCAATAGCGGCAATTTGTTGAATGCTTTTGTAGGATGAATATTTTTCATCTGTTAATTAGTCGTTAGTGTTAGTTTTTTAGGGTACTCATGAATGCAAAGCATTTATTCATTAGTGTTTGTTTCTCAATGGTATTCATGCGTGCTTCGCAGGTTGTTTATTCGTTTGTGTTCTTCAAAGGCACTCATGCATC
>CANJWF010000038.1 GCA_947478315.1 Sphingobacteriaceae bacterium
CAGCCAGGCAGCTTACGAGGCGCTAGCAATCGAACTCGCAACCCACCCGACGCGTCTGCAGTCGATCAAGCACAAACTCGCCAAGAACCGGCTGACGACACCGCTATTTGACACGCAAGCGTTTGCGCGAAAACTCGAGGCGGCGTACAAGGGGTTGCTTGAAGCCGACCCACTGCCCGCGCACCCTGAAAATGTTTAGCAAAAACGAGTTGCAGCAGGGGTCTACCGCTGCAGACTCTTGCGCTTGAGTTCGGCGAGCATCTCCAGCCTGCGCCCCTCGTCCACTTTTAAACCGGCACTCAGCTGAATAAATAACGCGCCGCCCATCACAAAAGCCACTGCAACCCTATACAAATTCGAACGAATGAATTCGTCCGCATTCACTCTGGGGCCATCCCCATAGGCCCAGTCGTAGTCATCGAAAATAATCCAACCACCGGGAATGACATAACCAGTCCAAGCCTCGACATCTGCTTTGACTGCATCAAAACTGTGGTTGCCATCAATGTGGAGTACGCTGATTCGTCCAGTATATGAGGTAGTCCCGAAGCTTGGCGTTGCGACCGGTACACCAGACCGATATCGCTCCGATCCCTGCACTGAGGTCATGCGCAAGTAGTTCACACATCCGTCGTTTGCACCGAGCAGATTGAGCTCAAAAACAGTCAATGCCTCGTTGACATCGAGATTGGCCACAACGGCATCGACAATCCCGCTTTCGTCGTTTTGAATCAAATCATCGCTGGACCAGGGATCAACACATAAGAGCTTTCCAGTTCCATAGTATTTCGCAAGCCTGGCCAATATGTAGGCAGACTTTCCCCACCAACTGCCAATCTCGACGATGTCACCCTGCGGTGATCTTCTCAGAATTTCGCAAAGTGCGACCATTTTCTCGTCGTCGCACATACCAGGGATTAAATCCGCCTCACGGAAAAGTGCGGCTAGCTCCTTTTCCGAAATAGAGTCTTGGCAGGTTGTGTCCGCAGCAATCGGCACAGGATTCAAAAGTAGTGCATTCGCTTGTTTCAAGGCTTTTCGATAGCTGCTCATGTCAGCATCTGCTGGCGATGTGTTCACCAAAGCGACTTCGGTACCCGGTGCGTCTAACAGACCTTTCAAATGGTTCCAAACAACAATATTTGGTGTGTATATCCCGGTAACTTTGTGTTGGGCAAGCAATGCCTTCAACTGGGGTTCGAAGCGCGAATCAGTGACGAAGGGCAAATACAGCCACTCGTCGTACTGTCCGCTTGCGGGGTCACTTGCTAAAGACGAGGCGCCAATAACTCGTCCACCATCACCTTTGCGGGAACGCGCGTACTCCAAAGACTTAGACATACCCCCAGGGAAAACCAGCGTGGCAGCAACATTTTGATTTTTCATATTCTCTCTTAGATGTCGTCAGAAACTTCAATCTTACGGTCAACCAGCGCTTGCAAATCGGGACCAAATTTCTCAGGCGTTGAAATAAACGTTCCGTGATTGATTCGGGCGTTAAAAGGCCTCACTGGCAGTACGCTTTCCACATGCGACAGCGATGAGGTTTCCAACTCTTTCGGATTATCAAAAAGAGCCAACCACTTCAAGCTTGGCATCGAGGACAAAGCAGTTGGCACTTCTCGAAAATCATTCCACGCCAAGTTCAGCTTTTGCAGTCGTTTCAACTGGCTGAACCCAGGCGGCAGACTGTTCAATTTGTTTTGATACAAGGTCAACTGCTCCAGGCTTTCCAAGTCCCCTATATTCTTTGGCAGGTGGTTGAGCCTATTCTTATGGAGTCGCGTTGCCTTGAGTTTTTTCAGACTCGCGAAACTATCTGGTAGTTCAGTAATCTTGTTGCTGACAAATGTCAGGTACTCCAACTGCTGAAGGTTGGCAATCTCGGGCGAGAGGGCTTTAACATTGGAAAGACCCCAACTGAAGCTTTTTAAGCTCGTAAGTCGCCAGACAAAGTCCGGTATCTGCATCATGCGATTCAAGTACAAGTTGAGATACTCAATACTGCGGAACTCGGCACAGCCGTCAGGCATGCTCTCTATTTCATTCTTGTGCACCAAAAAAACCCGAATATCGCGAAACTTTGTGACAAAGTTGGGTACTGCCGTTAACAGATTCACGGCTAGATTGAGATACTCCAACTTTTCAATCGCGGAGATCCAATCCGGTACTTTACCTAAAAAGTTTGAGCCCAAATCCAAGTGAGTAAGCTTGGTCAGCGCTGCAAGCCTGTCAGGCGTATTCATTACCATGCATCGACGCAAATCCAACAAACGCAAATGCTCCAGCTTGGCAATTAAAGAGAGAATTTCCTCTTTCTCAGACGCCGTGTGGTGGCGAATCAGGCCTCCAAATATGTGGTCCTCAGAAGTCAGGCGGAGTCCTACTACCGCTTCACCTTCCAACTCAAAAGCAAAGTCTTTGCCTACCTTCGCTAGCAGAGCGTTGATGACGTCTAAATCAGCCATGTGTCGCCCCTGCGAATGCATTAAGCTTTTCGCACCAGCGCTCCAGGTTTTTCCAGTCCTTATGGGGAAGGCTGTCCATCGAAAATGGCTCTACGACTTCGCGCCCGTTCCATAGCTCGACGTGGTACTGTATTATCTTGAGCGCGCCAAATTCAAAGTCATCGTAGCCATAGTAATTGCCCAGTTCGCAAATCGCATACGGCTGCCCATGCAAGTCGATATGGGTGCGTTGCATAAACAATTCCATATCCAGCTGTAACTCGCCGTCACCCCATGTGGATGCCAAAAAAAGCGTCATGTCATAACTGAGCAAAAGGTCTGCATTTGTAAGGCTGGCCACATTCACAGCTTGTGCTTCGAACCGGAGCATGCCAGGCAATCTGTTTGCCACCAAACGCGTGTTGCCCGTTTTGGAACCATACAAAACAAGCGCCTTCATTGCTTCACCTTGCAAACACTGTAGATGGCACTCGTCAAATCCGGGTACTCGTTGCCAAGGGAGAAAAGTCCATCTACATGGGCCACAGTTAGCATCTCGGTTTCGTAGAGTTGGTCCATTTGAAAGTCGGCCAAAAATTTCATCATGAGGCCTCTTTGCGCCACGACCTCAAACCCGGCCCGGTCAAGTTCGGAGTTCAAGCGCTGTCTGTCGTAGGCTCTCAGATGCCCGTGTGCAAGATCGTTTGGGGTGAGGCCATATAAGTCTTCCAAAAGCCCCATATGACATGCAAGCTGTCTGGACAGCACGCGCACATTGGGGACGCCTACAAACAAGAGCCCATCACCGGAAAGCATGCCTTGTGCATGTTTAAGCACAGCCTGCACATCAACCATATGTGTCAACACCCAGGTAGCAAAAACACAGTCGTACGAGCTAGTAGGGGCAAAGTTCTCGAACATGCAGTGGTGCACCGTTGCGTTTCCAATCTGCCGCTGTTGCACCTCGCCTACAAATCGTTCCGAGGCTTCTACCACTGTCAGGTGTCGCAGTCGTTGTGCCAGCATCTGCGTCATCTGCCCGTCAGAACAGCCAATCTCCAGGCGCATCCGGCAACAGGTACCAGGGCTCTACCGCTTTCACGAAATACAATCGCAACAGATCATCTTGGCGCGAACTGCGCCGATAAGTTGCACTCACCTTATCGAGAAGGGCCTGTTGCTCGCCCAAATCCGTCATGGCAAATTTCACCGCAGCGCCAACTCAGTCGGCCCGGCAAACAGAAAGCAAGGCGCCGCACAAGTCCGGGTACTCTAGCCCTAGTTTGTACAACCCATCAATTTGCTGATCCTTCAATACACCGTCATCGATTAACTTGTCCATCTGAAAGTCAGCAAGAATTTTGAGCATCAGGCCGCATTCCATAACCGTTTGCAGACTGGCTTGCCGCAAATCCCTGTTGAAGCTGACCCTGTCATACACCCGACGGTGACCATGGACCAGATCATTCTGTGTCAAGGCCTTCAGGTCTTGAATCAGATTCATATGCATGGCCAGTTGCCGGGACAGCGCACGTGCATTGGGTACAATCAAGAAGATCAGCCCCCCGGGTTTGAGAACGCGTTTTGCCATGGCCAAAACTAGGCCGGGGTCTAGCACATGTTCAAGGATAAAGCTGGCAAACACATAGTCATACCGCTTTTCGGACTCGTATTCTTCAAACAACGCAAGGTGGTAGGTGACGTTGGGAATATCCCGCTTCTTCGCCTCCTCTAGAAAGCTGGAAGATCCGTCCACTACATCCAGATGCTCCAATTTTGAGGCCAGCATGCTCGTCATGTAGCCATCGGAACAGCCAAGTTCAAGACCCTGCCCTCCCTTTAAAAAAGGGGCAACTGTTCTGAATACCAGTTCACGCATCACCCGCGTCTGAGAGGAGTGATCCACGGTGTAAGTTGCGTACACTTTGTCCAAAAATACTTTTTCAGCCTGCAGATCTACGAGGCTATTCGATGCAGTCGACATAAACCAACTCCTTGAGACAAATTTCTAATCCGAATTGTGACCTAAGCCATCAGCGATGCCAGCCAACACCAAATTGGCCACCCGAACCATTTCTTCCTTTCCATACCGTTGATCACAAGGCAAGGGCAAACAATGGTCAATCATGACCATTTCAATAGACCCCGCCATTGCACGGACGCGGGCATCCTCCCAGTAAGTTGGCAAATAGACGCGTTGAGCGATGAGGAAATCTGCGAGCCTTTTGCCCTTAAGGAGCAGCGGATAACACAATGGCCCATTGCATGCAGACAAGTTGATGGGTAGCGCGTTGAACTGCCGCAGGCGTTGATGCAGGAACGTAAAGTTCTCGTTGCGCACCTGGCGCGCATGGTTATAGTCAATACCGATCAAAGTTTTCTTTGATAACGCGGACATTTCCCGAGGGTTCGTGTCGGCCAACAAACTTTCCGCGCATTGAAACTGGGTGTATCCGGCCTCCGGTGAATCCACAGTGCGTGTGATCAGATGCGCATACATCCCCTCTTCCAAAGCTGCAGCGCGGGCCGGGTTCCCTACCCGCGCGTAAGTCAGCAAGAGACCACCATCTGCCACCCCAAAAAATTTACGCGGTGAATAGATGCACGCCAACACGCTTTCCCTTTCTGCGAAAAAGGCCTGCGACCGGTCAAATATCAATTGCTCTCGCGAAAACCTATTCATCAGATTGATTTCGTTGCCCCGCTGAAGCCCAAAGTAGTTTACGTACAGCAATAATTCGTTAGCACGAAGCTCTACCGACGCCTCCACATCCAAGCTTTCGGTAAGGTAATAAATAACGGGAGCAATCCCAAGTGCATAGAAGGGTGACAGCATCGCGTCGCAAATGTACGCAGGAACCCAAACTCTTTTGGGTCGTACAGCAAGCAGCAGTGCGTGAAGAGCCGCCCTTGCTGATTGATACTGGTAAGCGTCAGAATGTAACAGGCCTGGACCATTTGGCAGTTCCAGCTCGAAGTACCCGCCTATTGCAGCCGCGCGGTTTTCAGCCATTGGGGTCACCCACAAAATTGCATCGACTCAGAAGCGCCGTCGTCTCCGAAAAGCCAATGTTCATCAGCATATCGATGATAGACAGGTTCGGCACAAATGACTTGCTGGCTTGCCTGTAAGGCGCCGCCGCCGACATAAGGAACTTCAGCGCCACGCCCTGAGATTCAAATGCCTGGGGCTGGTATAAACTTTGGCCCCCCTGTGCGTTGATGTAGGCGCCTGCCCCTTCACACTTGCAAATGTCAATTACCCGCTCCTGCCCATGCAACTGCGCGTTGGCGTATCGATTAGTGCTGCGCACAATCTCAGTACGCACTCCAAGGCAGCGTGACACGACGGTCAACTGATGCAGGAGAAAGTCAGCTAATGTTTCTGATTCATGCGCCAGGACCTTCTCTATGACTGGAAAAACGCTTTTAAAGTGTGCCGCTCGTCCATAGGTAACCTCCATGGTTTTCGTTATCTTCTTTCGCCAATACCTGTCGACCACCAACCTGATTTCATTGATTCTGCTGTTCGGGGATGCACCGGCCAAGGGTATAGTAAAAAATGCGGCCTCACCGTTGATGAGAATCCTGTTGCGGTTTATCCAGCCACCCTTGATGTAATTCACATCGTCGTACACGACAAACCTGTCCACGGCATTTAGCAATTGCCAGTAGCCCATGTAGGGAAAAAGGTAGGGCTGCATGATGGCCAGCCTCTGCACTGCGTGGATCACTGTACGATCAGTTCCACAATGCGATTCACCTGCTCTGATGACAACCCCGGTTAAATCGGCAGACAAATGACTTCCTTCGCGGCCCGAGTGGCAAAAGGCAAGTTGGCGTTTGCGACCGAAGGCAGGCTCCTGTACATGGGAAAGTCGCTAATCAACGAGTAAAAATATCGGCGGGCGTAAATGCCATTGCTACGCAGCTTCTCAAAGAGTACATCCCGGCTGGTTGGATACTCTGGCTTTACCCGGCTAAAGAAGTAGGGATAGTTGCCAGACAACTGCTCCGCATCTGCCAGGCATTCAATGTCTTCAACCCCTGCCAGCGTCCCGCTGTATTGCTGATCTACCAGTTTGCGTTGTTGAAGCGCCTTGTCGCTGCCCTTGAGTTGCAGCAGGCCGAATGCCGCACTCACCTCGCGCAATTTATTTTTCAAATGGAATAACACCCGCATAAACTTTAGTCTTTACAAGACTGTAAACTTAATATTATTCTTTCGAAATCCTCATCGGCAAGATCAGGGTAAATCGGCAGGCATAAAACTTGGCGAGAAGCGATCGTTGCGACCGGAAGATTTTCCGGTTTGGCTGAAGGCATACCTCGATATACCGGAAACTCTGAAATCAAAGGATGGAAATAGCGTCGAGCGTAAATTCCTTGTTCCTTTAACCTTTGGTACAAGACATCGCGTGTCAAATGGAAGTCAGGTCTAATTAGAACAGGGAAATACGCGTGGTTAGACATACCCTCACCCGCATCAACCAAACAATCAATGCCTTTAATATTGTCTATGGCGGCGCGATACCTGTTGGCGATTAAGCTTCTTTTATAAAGTGCGTCATCCAAATAATTGAGTTGCAGCAAGCCCATGGCAGCACTTACCTCGCTCATTTTCGCGTTAATACCGGGAATTACGACAGTCGTTTCATCTACAAACCCGAAATTTTTAAGCTGGTCAATTCTCTTTTTTATTTTAGCATTAGGAGATACGATCGCACCGCCCTCAAATGTATTGAATACCTTTGTTGCATGAAAACTCAAAGCCGACAGGTCGCCGTGTCTCAAGATGCTTCCATCATCTCGCCTGACTCCAAAAGCGTGAGCCGCATCGTATATTACCTTTAGGTTATAGTTGTCGGCTATCGCCTGAATGGCCTCCAAATCGCAAGGGCGACCATAACAGTGGACTGGCATTATGGCGGTGGTCAGAGGCGTTATTGCTTCCTCGATTTTAGCCGGATCCATGTTCAAGCTTGAAGGAAGTATATCCACGAAAACTGGCTTTATACCATTCCACATCAACGAGTGCGAGGTTGCAACAAAAGAATAAGGCGTTGTTATTACCTCTCCGGTGATGCGCAACGCCTGCAGCGCGGTCACCAGGGCCAGTGTTCCGTTAGCGAACAGCGATATATGTTCTACGCCCAGGTATTGGCATAATGCCGTTTCCAACCGCTGATGGAATGGACCTCCATTAGTCAGTATCTTTGAATCCCAAATTTCCCTGAGGTAAGGAATAAATTCATCAAGCGGGGGCAGTGCAGGCTGCGTGACATACACAGGCGGCGGAATTATCTCTAATTTCATTGGGATTCCTGTCGATTGATTTTATTTTCTTTATCAGCCGAGAACGACCGACTCGGGAGCGCCTCACACCATCGTTGCCACATTATTTCTAACGCAATACGAAAACCATTCAAGAAAGTTGTCGAGCTAAGTAGTGCCGACTTCTCGAAAGTCGATCGCAGTCCACGTCGAATTAATGCCAGTTCTTCATGATTTTCGCTCCAGTAGATTCCTTTACGCAAAAAGTCATCTGCATCTTTGGCGACGAATCCTTGTAGCCTCAAGTGACTGGCAATAATTGCGCCTGTACGCGTGGCAAATGTTTTCCCGACGAGGGTCAATGTAGGAACGCCCATCCATGCGGCGTGAAGCGTTGTGGTGCCCCCGTTGTATGGAGAGGTATCAAGACACAAGTCAATTAGGCGATGTAATGCAAGATAATCAACCATCGCGAGTTTCGGGTAGAAATGCAGGCGTTCAAGCGCTATACCTTGCTGCTGAAATATTTCTATAACTCTTCCGTTTTCTCCATTCGCACCGAGCCCTCCCAAGATCATTCGCGAGCCAGGCACACTGTGTAATAGCAATGCCCAGTTGGCGATTGTCTCGCGGTTCAATTTGCTGGCACGATTGAAGCTTCCAAAAGTAATGTAACCATTTTTTAAAGCGGGGAGAGAATTGATTTCTGGAGCATCAGAAAATGGGTTGAATAAGACTCCACTTGGCATTTGCACTATCTTCTCGGTGAATTGCCCATCAAGTAGTCCTTCCGGAAGGCCATATTGATCACCCAGATAGTAGTCCATTGCACGCAAACCGGTAGTACCCGGATAGCCGAGCCAGCTAACCTGAATCGGAGCTGGTTTGCGAGCGAACGTCAGCAGGCGATGTTTTAGCGTGACGCCCGATAAAT
Organism: Sphingobacteriaceae bacterium; assembly: GCA_947478315.1. Lineage (GTDB taxonomy): Bacteria > Bacteroidota > Bacteroidia > Sphingobacteriales > Sphingobacteriaceae > CANJWF01. Next base: position 8,656 of record CANJWF010000038.1, read on the forward strand.
CGATCAGGATGTCGATCGCGTCAGCCCTGATCTGCTCGGCAAGTTCATCATCAGCCATGTCTGCGACCCACTTCCACTTCGGAGCAAGGGCCATGAGGCGCTGGGTCATCGAGTCGCAGGTTTTGTTGTTGTAGTAGGCGTGTACTTCAATGTCTTTGCAGTTCGCCAGTTCGGCAAATACCAGCTCTATAAAGGTGGCGATGGCATGGTTGTAAAAGTCGCCGGACACAAAACCGACCTTTAAGACGCGATTCGGGTCTCGCGAGTTGCTATGCACAGGCCAACTCGCGCGTAGCGGCCCTTCGAAGTGCTCGCCAAATCGGCAGTGCTCCGCAAAGAGCGCTTCCGGGGTGATGGTTGGGCTCTGGCTGAGCAAAAACAGCAGATTCGAATAGGCTACGACGTCATTGGGCCTGGCCTTCATCAGCTCCCGGTTCAGAGCCTCGGCCTGGGCCAGGTTGCCTTGACCGCCCATCAGCACCAGCA
>CANJWF010000039.1 GCA_947478315.1 Sphingobacteriaceae bacterium
TAAACCAATCCAAAATTGCCATAGGATCTGGACGATTAATAGGAAAAGGATTTCTGCAAGGAACTCAAACAAAATTTGACTTTGTTCCCGAACAGAGTACTGATTTTATTTTTTGTACGGTTGGAGAAGAATGGGGATTTATAGGTAGCTTAGTAATTATAGGGTTGTATCTTTTTTTATTATTAAGAATTGTGACACTTGCTGAACGACAACGCTCTGCTTTTGCGAGAGTTTATGGATATGGTGTAGCTTGTATTATTTTTTGCCATGTTTTCATTAACATCGGAATGACAATAGGAATTATTCCCGTTATCGGAATACCTCTACCATATTTAAGCTATGGAGGTTCTTCTCTATGGGGATTTACCATATTACTCTTCATTCTACTTAAATTAGATTCAAACAGAATGGGGGCAATTTAAAACAAATCACACTTCATTAACTGCTTCATGCATCAATTTTTGCGACAAATTTTTACCCAAATACCTGTCAATAATGGCATGAATGATATATAACAAGGGAGTTATCAATAATGCTACAAGAAATTTATATAAATAGTTCACTAATCCTATTGCGAGCACCATTTGCAAACTCCAATGAAAAGCTGGATTTAAGTAAAAAGCAATCAAAATAACAACAAAACTATCTATCAATTGAGATATAAGTGTGGAACCTGTTGCTCTCAACCAAAGAAATTTTTCACCTGTTATTTTCTTTAATTTGTGAAAAACAAATACATCTACCAGCTGACCAATCATAAAAGCAAAGATAGAGCCTACAATAATCCACATCCCTTGACCAAAAACATTACTAAAAGCATCATTCATATGAAGATGCTCGCCTGAATCGGTTACTCTATGTATCCAAAAATCTGAAGGAACTAAATTAATAGCCAAACCAGTTATAAAAAAAGCATAAATAATCAGTATGACCGTTAAATTAGACAAAAATCGCACCCCTCTTATTCCAAAATATTCATTAATAATATCTGTCATAATAAATACAAAAGGCCACGTAATTACACCAGCAGACATATTCAAAGATAAATGAGGTACTCCAAAAAGATTCATGTCAAAAATTGGCAAACCCAAAGAGCGTTCTACACTAAAAATTTTAACTCCAATAAATTCCGATAAAATAGCATTTGCCACAAAAAAACTTCCCAAAACAATAAATAAACGATTTTCTTTAGCTTGATATTTAAATGCCATAATGCCCAATATTTTTTATACTCTACTATATTAATAACGATTAATGTGTACCACAAAACATTGATTTATATCGTTAAAACATATCGCGGTTTGTTGCGTAAAAATAACGATGTTAACCCTTGCTCATTAAAATAATTCATTATTTGACATAAAAATTTTATTTGTAGTGCTAAATTTTATTTCCAAGCTACCACATGTCAATCAAAGCATTTTTAGTGCAATGACAACGCTTTGTAGCGAACATCAAGCAGTAAATTTATCACAAGGATTTCCTGACTTCGAAACACCTAACGAATTGATTAATTTGGTTTATCGAAAAATGCTATCTGGACATAACCAATACGCTCCAATGGCAGGATTATTACGATTACGTGAAATTTTAGCCGAAAAAATTGAACACTTACATGGCTATTATTACAATCCAGAAAGTGAAATAACTATAACAGCAGGAGGCACACAAGCTATTTTTACAGCAATAGCAACCATTATTAGACCAGGAGATGAAGCAATTATAATAGAACCTGCTTATGATAGTTATGCTCCATGCGTAAAAATAATGGGGGGATTTGTTAAAAGTATCACATTAGAACCTCCTGGATATCACATCAATTGGCAATTGTTAAGAAGATTAATTAGTTCGCAAACTAAATTAATTATCATTAATTCTCCCCATAATCCTACTGGAACCATTTTAGATGAGGGAGATATGCAAGAATTGATTAAATCGGTACAACAAACCGATATTATGATTGTAAGTGACGAAGTCTATGAACATATCATTTTTGATGGGCACACACATTTGAGTGTATCGCACTACCCAGAATTACAAGAACGTAGTTTTGTAATTTCCTCTTTTGGGAAAATATTCCATAATACTGGATGGAAAGTGGGCTATTGTACTGCACCTAGTAAACTAATGGGAGAATTTAGAAAAATACATCAATTTGAAATTTTTAGTGTAAATACTCCTATACAATATGCTTTAGCTGATTATTTGCAAGAAGAAGAACATTATTTGCAACTAGTTGACTTGTATACAGAAAAAAGAAATTTATTCTCACATTTACTTCAAGGAACAAAATTTAAACTTTTGCCCTGCAAAGGCACCTATTTTTTATTGGCACAGTATGGAGATATTTCAGACGAACCTGATATAAACTTTGCAAAACGACTCATCAAAGATTATGGCGTTGGGTCTATACCTATATCATCCTTTTATACCCAAAATATGGATTATAAAACATTAAGGTTCTGCTTTGCCAAAAAAGATGATACGCTAAAAGAAGCAGCAGAAAGATTATCTAAAATTTAATCCTATTATTATAAGTTAATAATTAAAAATGGCTAATCTTAAGATAACAACTGTTCAAACCTATTTATTTTGGGAGAATATTGATAAGAATTTAGACTATATCGCAAAAAAACTAACGTCTATTCGCGAAAAAACTGATTTAATTGTATTACCAGAAATGTTTAGTACCGGTTTCACGATCAATGTGAATACTCTTGCAGAAAACATGAATGGAAAGACGATGAAGTGGATGGAAATGTGTGCTAATTTATATTCCTCTGTCATTACTGGCAGTATCATTATTCAAGAGCATAATGATATTTTTAATCGATTAATTTGGATGTATCCCAATGGCAATTATGTCACTTACGACAAACATCATTTATTTAGATTAGGCAATGAACATAAGAATTTTAGCGCAGGGAAAGAGAAATTAATTGTGGATTTAAATGGGTGGAAAATTTTGCCGACAATTTGCTACGATCTTCGCTTCCCCGTATGGCTCAGAAACACTAAAAAATCTCCTTATGATTTACTGTTAGTAGTAGCCAATTGGCCAGAAAAACGCGCTCTACATTGGAAAACACTTATACAAGCAAGAGCTATTGAAAATCAAATTTATTCAATTGGAGTTAATCGGGTAGGTTACGATGGTAATCAAATTTATCATTCGGGAGACTCTATGGTAATAGACCCTACTGGCAATTTAGTATACTATAAAAGAGACGAAGAAGACATTTATACTTTCACCATATATGAAGAAGAACTCCTAAAGGCAAGAAGAAGCCACCCTTTCTTACAAGACGCAGATTCATTCTCCCTAAAGTAATCCCTTTCTAACATTTGAATGAGCACCCATCGTTAAGATACTATTACTATAATTTAATTTCTCGGAACTCTATTGATATAATTTCGGAAATTTATGAGAATTTGTATCGTGCATCATATCATATACCACTTCTATAATATCATCAATATTGGGTTTGCTAAAATAATCTCCATCTGAACCATAAGGTGGACGGTGTTCTTGGGCCGTGAGTGTTCGAGGCTGAGCATCTAAGTAATAATATCCACCATGCTCTTCTAACACTTGTTGCATAATAAACGCAGATGCACCACCAGGTACGTCTTCATCTATAATTAACAACCGATTTGTTTTTTGTAGAGATTGTAAAATGATTTTTTGAATGTCGAATGGTAACAATGTTTGAGGATCTACAATTTCAATGGAAATACCCATTGATTCCAACTCATCAGCGGCTTGTTGCACAATACGTAAGGTAGAACCGTAAGATACTACAGTAATATCAGACCCTGCCCTAACAATTTCGGCGATACCTAATGGAATCGTAAAATCTCCTACATTAATAGGAAGTTTTTCTTTAATGCGATAACCATTCAAACATTCGATAACAAAAGCTGGTTCATCTCCTCTTAGCAATGTGTTGTACATGCCCGCCGCCTGTGTCATATTTCTAGGAACACATAAATGAATACCCCTAAGACATCCCAATAACATACCAATGGGGGAACCAGAATGCCATATTCCTTCCAAACGATGCCCCCTTGTACGTATGATGAGTGGAGCTTTTTGTCCCCCCTTTGTCCTATAACTTAAGCAAGCCAAATCATCGCAAAGAATATTAATCGTAAAATATACGTAATCTAAGTATTGAATTTCCACAATTGGCTTTAATCCCCTCATTGCCAAGCCAATGCCTTGACCTACAATGGTCATTTCTCGAATTCCCGTATCTGTAATACGTAATTCTCCATATTTTTTCTGCAATCCTGCAAAACCTTGATTCACATCTCCTATTTGACCAACATCCTCTCCCAAAGCAACAATACGAGGGTCTCTTTGAAAATGACTATCAAAACAGGCATTTAATACCTCTCTTCCGTCAACCATTTGAGGATTATCTTCAAATAATGGTTTAATTTCTTCAATTTTAGAAGGCGATTCTGATGAATCGGTAAAAAGTTTGGAATTATACCTGTCTTTGTTAAGTTCTTGCTGTTCTTTATACCAAATTATCAACGGATATTTTTGAGACAATTGTTCGCTGCGAGTAATTCTCAGTACTTTTCTTATCGCTGTAGCAATATCTTTTCTTCCAGGGTCTACGGTTATCTTTAATTCATTGATGATGACAGATAGTTCTTGACAATAAGCAGATACGGTAGTCAACTGCTCTAACAATTCTACCGTTTTTTGAATTTCTGATTTAATTTCAGACAAATAGCGCATCCATGCTGTTTTCTGATACTCTCGTACAGATGTTTTAGCTTGATTTTCAATCGAGATGATTTCCGTTTCGTCAGCAATGGCAGATTCAATAATCCATTCACGCATTTTTATAATACAGTCGTACTCAGCTTCCCATTGCAAGCGTTCTTTAGATTTATATCTTTCGTGTGAGCCCGACGTGGAATGACCTTGTGGTTGAGTCATTTCTGTTACATGCACTAATACGGGTACGTGTTCTTCTCGAGCGATTTGTACTGCTTTTAAATACGTCTCACACAAGGCTACATAATCCCAACCTCTGACCTTGAAGATTTCAAAACCTGGTTTACCTTCTTCTCTTTGAAAACCTTTTAGTACTTCGGAAATATCTTCCTTAGTAGTTTGATGTTGTGCATGAACAGATATGCCATAAGCATCGTCCCATACGGAAACAACCATCGGAATTTGCAATACCCCAGCCGCGTTAAATGCTTCAAAAAACACCCCTTCTGCTGTTGATGCATTTCCAACTGTTCCGAAAGCAACTTCATTTCCTGCAATAGAAAAATCAGTTAGTGCGGCCAATTCAGGATTTTGTCGATATAATTTAGATGCATAAGCCAAACCTACCAAACGTGCCATTTGACCACCTGTCGTAGAAGTATCTGTAGAAGTGAGCTTTAAATCAGTTTGTTTTTTCCACTGTCCATAATCATCTAAAAAACGTGTACTGAAATGGCAATTCATTTGACGACCTGCGGATGATGGCTCAAATTGCACATCGGCATGAGCATATAATTGAGAAAAAAATTCTGTGATATTACTCATCCCAGCAGCAAATACAAAGGTCTGATCTCTATAATAACCTGCACGCCAATCTCCGTTTTTAAAAGTTTTAGCTAAAGCAATTTGAGCTAACTCTTTTCCATCTCCAAATATCCCAAACTTTGCTTTCCCTGTTAAAACTTCTTTCCGACCTAATAAACTCGCTTGACGGCTTTCATAAGCAATCTTATAATCATTGATAACTTGTTTTCTAAACTCGTCAAAGTTCATCGTTGAACTGTCGAAAGGTGCTGTCAAAGATTCTTGTTTCATGCGAAATAGGTTTGGTAGCTTAGCTTGGTGATAACTTTTACGATGGTTGAGTATTGTACAATTGGAGACATAAATAACACGTAATTTGTTTACAGAGTTGATGCCAATTTCAGAAAAAGCTGCATGCCTTCTTCATGTTTTTCACTTATGTGATATTGTATTTTATTAACTAAATAATCCGCAATATCAAAATTATCTACCGTTTTTTCGTGATCTTTAATAACCGAAGCAATATTGGCTATGCCTACTGACAAAGCACAATTAAATTGTTCAACAAATGATTGTTCTATGTATTTATTGGCAACCCATACAGCAAAAACAAATGGTAGTTGAGTAAATTCTTGCCAAATTTGAGATAAATCGTAAACAAATTCATAATTTTTCGTTTCTCCAAAGGTTCTGTCTCCAATAAGAACAGAAGCATCTACTTCGTTGATTTCACTGTCTACAAATTCTACAGAAAGTTTCCAAAAATATTTGAGCAAAACTTTTAACAATAAATTAGATGTCTGAGAATGAGTGTCTAAGCGAACTGTATGTATGTGTTGAACAGGTTTATTACTCAATAAAAAAACAGAATTGACAACTCCTGTTGCACAAATGCCGTAACATGAAATTATTGTAAGAAGATTCATATTTCCCAGCAAAGTGGCTACTGGAACTAACCCTATATCGACTTCATCATTAAGCACTTTTTCTGCACATAAAGACGGAATATCTAAACTTAAATCAATAGTTGTAATAAGATTAGTTTGGTATATACCGAAAACGAAAGGCTTAGTATTCGTGTAAGAAACGGCAGATATTTTATAAGTTTTTATTGGTAAAAGACATGAGTTAAAAACCATCTTTTAAATGATCGAGGTTACAGCTTTTAATAACTTTAAATTGTTGTTGATCATATTGTAATAAATACAAAGCTGTATTTTCATGACCAAAAGTATCCATTTGACTTAAATGGGTATTTGTAATGGTACACATCAATATTCTTAATGTTCTTCCATGAGTGCAAAGTAACACGTTTTTTTCGTGAGTATTATTAATAATTCTATCTATACCCTGCTTCAATCTGACTTGTACTTCAAGAGGACTTTCTCCTCCCTCGGTTTTATGATTCAATTTACCTTCGCGCCAACCGTTCAACAATGCATTAAACTCTACCGTTAAATTTGGGGAGACGGATTGACCTTCATGTTTTCCCCAATTCATTTCATCAAATTCAGATAATTGTTCGTATGGAATAGATTGACTGATGAAATTATCAACTGTCTGTTGAGTTCTTTTTAAAGCAGAAGTATATATTTTATCAAAAGGAACATTTCGATAGTGATGAAAAAATGCACGAGCTTGACCTTGTCCTTTTTCATTTAAATCCGTATCAACTCCCCTACCTTGAACTATGCCCAAACGATTCAATTCTGTCTCTCCATGTCGAATAATGTATATGTTTTTCATTAGAATAAAATTATTCGTTAGTGTTTATCTTTCAATGGCACTCATGCATCTGCGATGTATCGGTTGTATTTATTTTTTCGTGGACTTCATGCGTGCGTCGCAAGTTGTTTTTGAAATGGACCGATGAAAAAGACAATTTCCTTTTCATACTCCTTTATGTCGAGACACTACATAGTAGCTTCATTAAATATACCTTGTTCTTTTAAGGTATGATGGAATACTAAACGTCAATCATAGCACACATAAGTTTTTAAAACTCAAAATCATTGTAATCTTGCAAAATATTGTACAAAGTATCTCTCTCTATTGGGTGGCGACCTACTTGTTTAATCAGATGAACTAATTCTTGGGTAGATAACGAAGGATTTTGCTCTTCGGCTCCTGCCATCGAATAAATTTTAGTAGTATCATCTATGGTTCCATCGATATCATCTACTCCAAAATTAAGAGTTAGCTGCGCAGTTGCTCTACCAATCATGGGCCAATAGGCTTTTATATGGTCAAAATTATCTAAATAGATACGTGAAATAGCGTAATTTCTTAAATCTTCTACTGTAGAAACTTCTTTGACTTGAGACATTTGATTATGACCATTTCTGAATTTCAATGGGATAAATGTGTTAAAGCCCCGAGTTTTATCTTGAAGCTGACGCAAACGTTCCATATGATTAACTCGGTGACGGAAACTTTCTATGTGACCGTATAAAATAGTGGCATTCGATTTCAATCCTAAATTATGTGCTGTTTCATGAATTTCAAGCCACTGTTCGGCAGTACATTTATCTCCACATATTTCTGCTCGCACAGTTTCATCAAATATTTCTGCTCCTCCCCCTGGAATAGATTTCAAACCTGCGTCTATGAGCATTTTCATCCCTTCGGAAATAGTAACTTTTGCTTTTCTAAACATATACTCATATTCGACCGCAGTAAATGCTTTTATATGTAAATCTGGACGAATTTTTTGTATGGATTGAAAAATATCTATAAAAAACTCTAGTGTTAGCTTAGGATGTACACCTCCAACAACATGAACTTCGGTAACGGGTTTATCTTCATAACTTTTAACAATATCCAACATCTGCTCTTTACTTAATACCCAACCGTCACCAGCTTGTTTTAACAACCTGGAGTAAGAGCAAAATTTACAGGTAAAAACGCAAAGGTTAGTTGGCTCTATATGAAAATTGCGATTGAAATAAACGTAATTGCCATTTTTTTTTTCTCTAATGAAGTTAGCTAACACACCTAAATATCCTAACTCAGCTTTTTCATACAAAACAACCGCATCTTCTTCCCTAATTCTTTGGCTAGAAGCAACTTTTTGAGCAATATTTAACAAATCAGAAGACAAAGTTTGACTACATAACAGCAGCGTTAATGATTCATTAACATTCATTTGAATATAATTATTCGTTAATATTTAGTTTCTTTATGACACTTATGCATCTTCAATGTATTCAGTTGTGTTTCCTTTTCCATAAGGACTTCATGAACCCCTTCGGGGTCATCATCGGTTGGCGAGAACGCTCTCATAGGCATTTCATAGTTATAAAATTGAATTTCCTCAATAAATTAAAAACCGTTTAATTTTCAAAATCTTCAGGAAGTTCTAACACTAAATGAGACTTTGCAAGTATGAAATAATAGTTATATAAGCATTTCTTCACAAGAATCTAAAGGAA
>CANJWF010000040.1 GCA_947478315.1 Sphingobacteriaceae bacterium
CCCACTGTAAAGACCTTAGTTTCATCTGAAAATAATTTGTTCTTTAATGGGCAGATGGAACCGCCAACTTCTTTTTCATGCCCCTGTGTGTCGAGACTCTGCATGGCGGTTTCATTAGAATATAATTTGTTTTTGAATGATCTAATGGAATGCCCAAACCGTTCATCAACGGTTGGAGAATACTCACTCATAGGTATTTCATCATTACCTATAATGGCTTTAACACGTTCTGCATATTGCTCCGTGGCTACAAAATGTAATTCAGAAAATAAGGTTAAACAATGCCGAAATTTATTATCAATGGCACCTAGGGTAGTTTCTCCTCCATGTATATGAGCAAATTTTATTGAAAAAGGAGCTGCTATACTTACGGCTGAAAACATTTCATACCTATCGCCTAAACAAATTACCCAATCATAATGATTTTGTTCCTTCTCCCATATTACTGCAAATTTTGTACTACATAAACTCATGGTACCTGCAATTCCTGAAGGATCGTCCGCATCTACCATTGTCTCTACACGATAATCAATTTGATAACCATCTGCCTCAATTTCCTCAACAGTATAACCGTGTTTTTGACTTAAATGGGTGCCAAAAACAATTAACCTTAAATCAACAGTAGAATCGAGTTGTAATTTACGTAAAAGAGGCTGGTAGATTCCGTAATCTGCTCGTGAACTGGTTAATACGGCAACACGCATACGAATCATAATAAATCTTCTTTAGTTAATAAATTACCTTCGTATAGATCTTTATTTGCTGTTAGATTAAGTATACTGTTAAGCTCCATAGGAGAAATTCCTGTTCCTGGTCTTTTCATAATTAAATCTGATACCGTAATTTTCTCTCCTTTAGCAATATTTCTAGCTAGATGAATACTTTTCCTCGCTACTAGTCTATTTTTCAACTCGGTTTGGGAAGGACTTTTAATATTATTCCCTAATGCAGATTCAATATTTCTGATAGCAGTAATCATGGCTTTAAGTTCAGTAGGTTCAAGAGAAGCTATATGATCGGGACCTGGCAAATTTTTATCTAACGTAAAATGTTTTTCAATTACAGTTGCTCCCAAAGCGACTGCCGCAATGGGGACTTCTATACCTAATGTATGATCAGAGTATCCAATTTCTACGCCTAATTCCTGTTTAATGCTTAACATAGCATTCAGATTGACATCTGTCATAGCTGTCGGATAATCGGTAGTACAATGTAAAACGGTGATGTTTTGATGAGATGCCCCTGCATATTTCAACGCAGTTATTGCTGCGATTATTTCTTCCATTACACACATTCCCGTACTCAAAATAATAGGTTTTCTGAAACTTCCTACCTTACGAAGATAGGGAAGATTAGTAATTTCTCCAGATGGCACTTTATATATCTCTATTCCTAATTGATGCAAAAAATCAAGGCTATCCATATCAAATGCGGTGGATAAAAATTTGACGTTTTTTTGCTTGCAATATTCAATTAATTCATAATGATCTGACTGGCTTAATTCTAATTTTTTAAGCATCTCTAATTGCCCATCATTAACATCATTTTGCATATTATTTCGCTGATAATCTGCCTTAGGAGCAGTATCGCTTACTAACTTTTCTGCTTTAAAAGTTTGAAACTTAACATAATCTGCTCCAGCATCTGCTGCTACATCAATGAGCTGCCTGGCGAGACTAAGATCCCCGTTATGATTGACACCTGCTTCAGCAATAATTAGGGTATGTTTCTTCATTACTTCTTAATTTCTTAATCTGGCAGGATTACCATATACAACAGCATCATTAGGAACATTTTTTAACACTACTGAACCTGCTCCTATCGTAACATTTTTGCCAACCGTAACACCTTGTTTAATTACGCTATTGGCCCCAACAAAACTGTTTTCCCCTATTGTGACATTTCCTGCAAGCACGGCCCCTGGTGCAATATGTACGTAATCGCCAATATAACATTCGTGCTCTATAACACATGAGGTATTAAGAATTACTCCTTTACCAATATTGACCATAGGATTAATAACCACTCCTGCCATAATTGTAGTGCCTACATCTACTATCACACTAAAAGAAATTGTTGCTTTAGGATGTATAGCCGAAGAAGATATATAGCCTTGTTTAATAAATTTTTCTGTTATTGCCCTTCTGATTAGGTTATTACCTACAGCAACTAGGAATTCATGCTGTGCTAATAAATTTTGCACTTGCGATTCATCTTCGTTGCCCAAAAAGTTTAAATGAAACGGATTAATATCTTTGGCTTGTTTTTCACAATAGCCCACAATTTCTCTGCCTATATTTTTGAATATATCCGCTACAACAAAAGCATGGCCTGAGTATCCTATTAAAATAACTTTTTTCATGATTTATTTTGCTGTAGATATTCTGCTGTCACCATCACTAAGCATACTTAGGTAAATCATTAGTGTCTAACCGAGGTATTTCTAGAGGTCTATGTTTCGACAAATCTGCAACTTCTACTTTTGTTGTAAAACCAATTTTAAAATTATATTTTTCAAGTAATTCTAATGTATCTTGATTATAATTTCCATAAGGATAACAGATACTTGCATATTTTATATCTCCTCCAATACTTTTTATGAAATTTAATGATTTATCAATCTCTATTTCCTGTTTATCTCTACTAAGACTTCCTAACCAATAATGATCAAATCCATGTGCTCCAATATGCATTCCATTTTTACACATGCATTTTATTTGATCGATATTTAAATAAAGTTCTCGGCTAAAAACAGTTTCATCAAACTGTACAAAGTATTTAAATAACTCACTACAAATTAAATTTCTTATATCTTCCTGTAATTCAACCTGTAACAATCTTTTGATAAAAACAACTTCTTCAGTATCAAATCTGGTACTCGTTGCCAATTTATCATAATAATAACGATTACTTTCTAAAGTATATTCTTTTCTATATTGATCTAATAATTGATAAATTCTTGTAATAATTTTTGATTTATCATTTTGTGAAGCTAAAATAAAGTGTATTTTATTAACATCGAGCATAACGTGCTCAGTAACCGCACGAACTGGAGTAAAAAAACTACCTTGAATTCCCTTATTATATAATATAGGAAAGACTGCATTAAAATGATCTATATAAGCATCATCAAAAGTTAGTAAAACAGCATTCTTAGGCAAAGTTATTTGCTTTTCGATAGCATCAACCATTTGCTCCATAGTAATGAAGTTATAATGTTTAGCCAAAAATTCTAATTGGCCCTTAAAAAGATCAACATCTAAGCCTTTAATTTCAGGATATCTACTATATTTTAAATCTCTAACATAATGATACATGACTACGGTAACTTCTTGATTCATATTATAAAATATTAGGTCTATCTTGATCCGCGTCTCCTTTAAAAATTGTATAAGGTTCGTCTTGGCTCTTGTAAGCAAATTTTATATTAATATTCGATTGAACAAAAGGTTCAAAATAGTTAGGAATAATTATGTTATCTGTAGTACGTTTTTGTAATCCTATTTTATAAAACACATCTTCATTAATACCATAATTGATAAAATCAATATACTCGGCATTTTCTTTTTGTAGGATTTGATCAAACTCAGCGGAAAGATTCTCAACTTGTGATAAATCGCCTAAAACATCCAATATTCTAATACAAAAGGACTCATTAACATTAATTTTTCTTGTAACTAATAAACAGATAATCTCATCTTCTTTGTAAATACCCCAAATTTGATATTTGTAAAAGGGATGTTTAGTATATCTGTTAATAAAATAATTGACACTTTTTAATGGTTTATAAATAGGCTTAGGTGTATTTGTCAATAAATTTAAATCTTTAATAATTTTGATTTGCTGCCTTGAAGAATCAACATTACGTTTATCGTTAGTAGTAATGTTGATCTCTAGTATAGAGGCGATTTTGAAGTCTATAATTTTAGTATTTAAAAAAAAATATTGATCCCAAAATCCTGATTTGAATCCGAGTAGATTATAATTCTTCTCGACAGGATCGTTAATTCCAATTGCCCCTATTGATACTGGATTAATTTCTTCTTCTATAAATCTTAACATAGCAAAGCCTACTCCAGGATATTCATTATTAGCTTTCCATAATGCTAACCAAACGTCGACAGCTGACTTTGATAATTGATTATCAAAATGAGTTGTAGAATTAAATCCTAAACTTCCAACAATTTCTCCTATTTCATTAACCGCAATAACATAATTTAGATTATTATCGGAAGACTGATGCAACCATGTTAACAATTGCCTGGATTTCACAAAAACATGATCATGCTGCCAGTTATTTTTTAAATATTGTTGAAGAAGGTCTATCTCTTCTACTTGACAAAAACGAATATCGACAAAAGACATACAAAGCGGTAAACAGGATATTTATATTAAGATTCTTAAATTTTATCTCAAATGCATTCCAGCATTTATAACCAAATCAACTCCGTTTATATGTGGAGAGGCACGAGTAAAAAAAAATACTGCTTCTGCTACTTCCCCAACGCTAAGCATTTTTTTTAAGGGATGACTTCCCGTTATTTGTTCTAATATTCTTTCATCCGTATCAGCCGTCAAATTTGTCATCATAAATGACGGCGAAATAGAATTAGACGAAATATTGAATTTAATATTCTCATTAGCCCAAACTTTGGTTAATTTTTCTAAATACGCTTTATTGGCTACATAAATAGATGATCCAATTGGAGGCACATTAACTAACGCTGAGGTTAATATTGTAATGATTTTTCCTGATTTTTTTTTTCGAAAACTGTTGATTGCTGACTGAGTGATTTTAATCGTAGGGATTATATTGTCTTTAAAATCATCTAAAATATGATCTGAAGATATTTTATGAAAATGTGATGTTAAGAAATACCCATTGTAAGCATTATTGACCAAAACATCTAAATCAAGTTGATTAATAGTATCAATTAACGACGTTAATTGTTGAAAATCTTTAAAATCACATTTGAAGGATGTAACATTATTAAAGTCGGCGCATATTTTTTCTGCGTTTGTTACCGATTTATGAAAAGTAAAATAAACATTATTTGTACTTTCTTTAGCCAGTCTTCTAGTTATGGCCTCCCCTAATCCAGAAGCACCTCCCGTGATCAATATATTCATAATAATAATCCTATTTGAAATTTACCTTTAGCAACTACTTTAAGATCTTTTTTTTTGACCTCATATTGAAATTCAACTACATTAACAGATTCATAAACACCAGTTACTATTGCCTGAAATAATAATTCATCCTCTAAATAAACTGGATTTTTAAACTGGATTTGTTGAGAATGAATAATAACATCTTTTAGGGGCAAACATTCCCCAATAAAATAAGAAATGAATCCATTGAGTATATTTCCATGCATCACCTTATCAGCAAATCCTTTCATCTTAGCAAATTGTTCATCTGTATGTAAGGGATTATTATCTTTAAATAAATGAATAAATCCTTTATAGGTCTCATCTAAAACAGTAAAATTCTGGTTATATGTATCTCCAACACTAAAAACCATATTATTTAGTTTGAATACAATCAATCATTTCACCAACATTTTTCCAACTTTGAATTTCTTTTGAATTAAACCGGATTGAAAAATGTTTTTCGATAGCAACAACTAGTTGTATATGAGTTAAAGAGTCCCATTCTGGTATATCTGAAGCCTGTGTTGCTTCTGAAATTTTTATAGTTTCATCATCAAGTGTGTCAATAAAAATAGCGTTAACTTGTTCTAGTAGTTGATTCCTTTCCATATATATTAGTTTTTAAGTTGATGTGATTATTCTTTTTCTGATAATTGCCTACATATAATTTCCATAAATTCTCTCCTTTTTCGAACCCTAAATCCAAATAATGATTTTTTACCATTTCATTTTTAGCAGTTGGAATATACTCTCCTTCCAAAATCAAAAAACCATTTCTTTTAACATAATCAACTATTGTATTTAGTACGAAATGTTCCATACCTCTTTTTAAAACCCTACAACTCATAAACCAGGTATCAATAAATAAGGTTGTCTTGCTTATTTCTCTTAAAATTATAACACAAATTAAACCATTATCTCCATATTTATCTTCTAATGTGAAAGTAAACGTATGGACATTTGGGTTATTAGCTAATTGTTCAATTTCTAAATCGGTATAACGAATAGTTCTTAGATTGAATTGATTAGAACGTTGTGATAATTGCGCTACTCGTGGAATATTAAACTTATTAAATGATTCAACCAATGAATGCATTTGCAAATTTTTTAAGAATTCTTCTTCATTAACAGCGGTTGTTCTCAAGGCGTTGCGCTGCTCTTCAATTTGATATAATTTTGTTCTTTCAATATCCTCATTAGAATATGAACTAGTTTCAAATAAATTCAGGGAATATAAGTATTCTAAATATTCCGCAGGATCTTCAGGCATTTCAGGTACGGTAATATCTGATATATTTTCACGTACAATATTTCTTTCAAAAGGATTGTCGTCTATAAACACGATTGAATCAAAGCCAATATTTAGACTAGATTGTATTGTTTTAATATTATCTACTTTATTATCCCAATTAGCTTTGAATACGACAATATCGTCTAATTTCAAAACCATATCTGGATGTTTTTCGAAAGGTTCTTTTGCAATAGATTCTGTATTCTTACTACAAACAGTTATAATAATCCCTCTAAGTTTAAGCTTCTTTACCCAATATTGAAAAGCCGTAAAAGCTTTTCCGATTCCTAGATTTCCTATTTGAATGTTTTCAAGACCATCATCACCAATAATACCTCCCCAAACAGTGTTATCTAAATCTAGGATTATACATTTTTTTAATTTCCCATATAGTACATTAATTAATTGTATTGTTTTCTCCACAACAAGGGGTAATATATTAATACTCAACACTATTTCAGTATTAATATATATCGAAGATTGAAAAAAAGTATCTCTTCCTACCTTATTTTGGAGAGCTGATATATCGCATATATAAAAACTAGAATTATTTTGTGCGAATAACATCAGTTCATAATTAATCTTTCTTAACTGAAATAGATAAGACGACTCTACTTTAGTAGCATAATTTCCGAAAACAGAATCATCAATTTCTGTATAATTATAATAAATAATTTTACACCCTAATTGTTCTTTAATGGTTGCATTAATATTTGCAATTAGAGAAAGCTCGTTATCCGCAAGGTTTTTTTGATTCTCGGCAGGGTACTTATTATATTTATCTAGTAATCTGTGTGCAGACCTAAATATGATAACTATTTCAGGCTTATTTTGATATAATTCGGAGTTTATATCAAATATTTGTCGCTCTATTTGATCAAAGTCAGCTTCCCAAATTTGTAAATCCCATCCATACTCAAATCCTATTCCTTTTAATGCTTGGTGAAGCAATTGTGTTGCGCTATCTCCTAAAAGTGCAATTTTTAATTGTTTTAGTTTAGAGAAATCTTTCTTTAAATTTTTTTTTAGCTCTTGGAAATTCATCATTTAATTTATCTTTTTATAAGCTGACTCCGCTTGGAATATTGACCAACCTATCAGCAATCCATTCGGCATTACTTAAATCCACACACAGGCAATTTTTAAACATATCCAATGACAACGGTGTTTATAAAATTTATTGAAACAACTTTTTTACCCCAAATAATGTAGGCTATTGCTTTTGAGCAAATAACCCACAAAATAGTACTGTGTACAAATAAATTATCTTACCCAAACTGTCCAAGCGTAATTTAATAAATTATCGGCTACAGATACGCCTGTACTATCGTTAGAATTCATGATCTTCATAGTAAATCCTCTGTCAAATAATGTTCTTCCTGAACTTGCCCCGACTCCATTATAACTAACTAAACCATATACATTAGGGTGAAATACCCAACTATTCGTAGTAGAACGGGGAATAGTAGTAATATTATCACCAGCTTGCACATAGTAAAAAGCGTTAGAATACGGTCCGCACATTCCGTTGCTACAGCCATATGTCGCTTGATTTTGGCCATTATAATCGATAGTGGTATTTCTGTAAATCGTTGCGTTGACCATTGTTCTTAAATTTTGAACGGTTGTTGAGGCGATATTGCCTGTTGTATAAACAAAATTAGAGTATCCAACAAAAGTTGCATCATTATTTTTCCCAAAAGCTACTTGAGTTCTATCACTAGGCAATTGTCGCCCACTCAATGTATAACCACGTCCGTTGCTCCATAGGGCATCGCCGGTTAAATCAACGGTTGGGGTACCTGCGTAATTATTAGTTCCGTTAGTATTTTGTATGTTACCTTCTCCGGCCCATTGGTTAGGGTTGGCATTACCGCCACCGTTTAAGGCCGATGCAGGAAATTTTGAAGAGACCAACATCCAGCCACCGCCGTCATGTTCCATGTCGCAATAGGTTTGAAAAGCAGGTTGCGAACCACTGCCATCTACATCAATCCAATACACACCACTGGTATTTTGTGCGCTAGGATTTTTGGTTAGAATATCTCTTGCGGATAATCCTGGGCTGGATTGTAAACGACCATAACTGCTATTGTCAACTGCTCCTAATCGGATAGTTAAAGCACCTTTGCCCCCGTTTTGTTGTGAGTTGTAATAATCGGAAAGATCGGCCATGGTTTTGACTGTTTGGGTAACTACATATCCTGATTTGCTAATTTCTATTTGTACTAAATCTTGCCCATTGCCATAAGGTAGATTAAAATTATTCGTAATAGCCGGATATTCTTGGTTATAGAACTGTTTATTGTCAGTCAACCGTGTGATTTTGATATTGGCGTTAGTTAATGTCCAGCCGCTCGTGGTTCCAGAATAGGTATAAACGGCTATCAAAAAGGGAGATGTACCTACTTCTTTCAATCTAAATGCAGGATACCCGAAATCTTCAACAGGTATATTCGCCGTGCTCACTACTTCTATCACGGTGGTACTGGCAACGTCTTTCTGTACAAGTAAGGGA
>CANJWF010000041.1 GCA_947478315.1 Sphingobacteriaceae bacterium
CTTCTAGTTCACCTCCTAACACTTTAATAGGCGTTTTTATCTGTCCTGTTTTATTAAAATGTTTCGCCATCGCCATCGCCACAGCAGTTGCCCCCGTACCACAAGCATACGTTTCATTTTCAACACCACGCTCATACGTTCGCAGCACATATCCCTCATCCCTCAATTGTACAAAATTCACATTAATACCTTTTTCTGCATACAGGTCGCTATAACGTAACTTTCTCCCCTCTATTTTCACATCTAAAGAAGCGAGAGAAATATCAGTCATCAAACGCACCAAATGAGGAGAACCCGTATTTAGCACATAATCATCTCCTACACGCTCCACACGCTCCACATCGCTCATTTGCAAACTAACCCAATCGCCAGCAGTATTAATTTCTGCATAATGTGCCCCATCTGGTGCCCAAAAATGAGTATCTCCATTAATAAGTCCTAAATGTTTAGCAAAAGCAACTATACATCTACCGCCATTGCCACACATGCTTCCCGGCCTACCATCTGCATTGTAATACAACATTTCAAAATCATAATCCGCTCTATTCTGTAATAGCATTACCCCATCGGCACCTACACCAAAATGCCTATCACAAAGTTTAGCAAACCAATCATAACCATTCACGTCAATCTCTCTTGAACGATTATCAAACAACACAAAATCGTTGCCAGCACCCTCATATTTGTAAAAATTTAAATACATAACTCAAAAATTAATAAATACACAAAAACAACACAACCATAAATGTTAAAAGCAAACAATTCATTAATAAGTAAATAACTAATTTTTGCAATTAAAAAATAGGCAAACAAATATAGTGCTTAACAATTTTTAACATTTCAAATAAATGTATTTTTTGGCAATGAAACTATAGATGTACTAAATTTGAAACAACGAAAAATAACTACAACTAAATTAAACGTACTGTATTAACCTAATTAAAAACGTTGGAAAATATGAAGACCCCTTTAATTGACACAAAAAGAATTGGATTAATGCTACTTATCGCATTCGTAGGAGGATTTGTAGCCATTGGAGCCTACAAATGGTTCGAAAAAGATTACGATTACACCAGCTCTTTCGACGAAAAACAAAAAGCCTACTTCACAAAAAATCCGATGCCAATTATCAATGCAGATGGATTTCCTGATTTTACCGCAGCAGCGGCAGCCGTAACGCCAGCAGTAGTACATATTACCACCACCTACAACCATGCCAATAGTCAATTCCCCGACGATCCTTTTGATGGTTTTTTTGATGATTTTTTCCGTCGTCGAATGCCGCACCAACAACAACGACAAGCAAAAGCAACTGGCTCAGGTGTGATTATTGCCGACGACGGCTACATCATTACCAATAATCATGTGGTAGAAAATGCCGATAAAATTGAAGTTTCACTGACCGACAAGCGTTCTTTCTCCGCAAAAGTAATTGGCACAGACCCCAACACAGATTTGGCACTACTCAAAATAAATGGGAAAGACCTTCCTATCGTAAAAATGGGAAATTCCGATGAGTTAAAAGTAGGAGAATGGGTATTGGCGATAGGAAATCCATTCAATTTGCACTCTACAGTAACAGCAGGCATTGTAAGTGCTAAAGCCCGTTCAATAGGAATTATCGGGAACGACTTAGACCCCGAAGACCCTAAACGTCATCCCATAGAATCGTTCATACAAACAGATGCAGCCATCAACAAAGGCAATAGCGGGGGTGCGTTGGTTAACACACGAGGCGAACTCGTAGGAATTAACGCAGCTATTGCATCACAAAGTGGTGCTTACGAAGGATACGGATTTGCAATACCCATTAACTTAGCCCGTAAAATCATGGACGATTTCATGAAATTCGGCTCTGTAAAAAGAGGCTTTTTAGGTGCAAGCATTACCGAAATTAACACAGACTTTGCTAAAGAGAAAGGACTCAATTCTACAAAAGGGGTGTACATAGCAAGTATATTAGAAAACGGAGCAGCCAAAGAAGCAGGTCTCAAAGAAGGAGACGTAATTGTGAAAATAGAAAATACGGATATCAATTCCGTTCCCCAACTCATGGAAAAAATTGGAGGCTACCGACCTGGCGATAAAATAAGCCTTCATATTATTCGAGAAGGCAAAGAGAAAAAAATTACTGCTACACTAAAAGGAGAAGAAGAAAACCTAGTAACAGAAAACGGGAAAAATAAATCTGTAGAAGAAATATATAACAAACTGGGAGCAAGTTTTGGTACACTATCAGACATTCAAAAACGCAAACACCAGCTAAATGGAGGCGTAGTGGTTACCGAGGTACGTCCAGGGCGTTTATTCGACCAAATGGATATTCAAAAAGGGACTATCATTACCCAAATCAATGGCAAAAGCATCAACCATACCAACGATATAGATGGAGCACTTATCGCAGGAAAAAAAGATTTCATACAAATTGTAGGTATCGCACCCGATGGCGCCAATATTACCTATCAATTTCAAGTAAGATAACAACCTAAACTTTTTCTTTAATCCATCCCTAGCCCACATTAGTTCAACGCCCAATGAGGGCTAGGGATTTAAAACTGTTAGCTAAAAATAAACCATTAACGTTAAAATTTAAGTATTTTTTAAAACAGAATAACTATATTTGCGGCCCTCGCTGTTGGAGATAGCGAGGTATCTTATTAAAATTATTAATTCTAAAAACTAATGGCAACTAAAATCAGATTGCAAAGACACGGTAAAAAAGGTAAACCTTTTTATTACATCGTGGTGGCGGATTCACGTGCTCCAAGAGATGGTCGTTTTATTGAGCGTTTAGGTTCTTACAATCCTAACACGAATCCCGCAACAATTGACATCAATTTCGAAAGCGCTTTAAAATGGGTTAACACAGGAGCAGAACCAACAGATACTGCTCGCACCCTTTTAGCTCAAAAAGGAGTTCTTTACAAAAAACATTTACAAGGTGGCGTAAAAAAAGGAGCATTAACGCCCGAACAAGCCGAAGTAAAATTCGCTGAATGGGTAGCCGCCAAAGAAACTAAAGTTGAATCTAAGAAAGAAAATCTTGTAAAAGCTAAATTAGACGCTCGAAAAGCAGCCTTGGCGCAAGAAAGCAAGAAAAAAGAAGCGAAAGCAGCAGCTATTATAGCTAAAAACACACCCCCAGTAGAAGAAATCGTTGCAGAAGAACCTGCTGAAACTTCTGCTGAAACAACAGAAGCTGCAGAATAAATTTTCTTATACCTACCATTTAAAAACCCACTTATCATCAAATGAAAGTGGGTTTTTTTCTGAGCATATTATCACAAAAATAGCCATATAGCATCATTATTTATGGATTTACAGCCAGATAAACAAGCCTATTTTTCAGTAGGCTATCTCAACAAAACACACGGATTAAAAGGAGAAATACAACTATTAATCAATTTTGAAGAATTACAACGAATCAAAAAATTAGATTACTTCTTTATTCCCATCAACGGAAACATGATTCCATATCCTATCAGTAGTTTAAAATTTCCTCAAGCAGGCTTAGCCTACGTTTGTTTTGAAGATGTTGATAGCATCGAAAAAGCTCAAAAAATTATTAAAAACGAAGTTTACATCCCACTACAACAAAAACCCAAACTACGCAAACAATTGTTTACTTGGTTCGACGTTGAACAATTTGAAGTAATAGACGCGCACTATGGCAACTTAGGATTCATTTTAAAAGTAGAAGAAATGCCCCAACAATTTGTGGCTTTTATTAACTATCAATCCAAAGAAGTAATGTTTCCCCTCCATGCAGATTTCGTAAAAGAAATCGACAAAAAAGAGAAAAAATTACATACCCAACTACCCAAAGGATTAATAGAAATTTATCTTTAACCAGTTAATTTTTTATCAATCTTGCAACAAACATACTGTCTGCACGTCGTTCATACCCTTTGATAAGCTGCTGCGACACTAATTTTAATCCATATTGGTTACAAAAAAAAGCAATATTATCTTCATTTTCGGCAGAGAACACCGAACACGTCATATATATCAATGGTTTACCGACTTTAAGATGCGGTAATACATTAGAAAAAATACGGCGCTGCAATACTTGATAAGTAACTATTTCTTGCCTGTCGAAACGAGTAATATTTTCGGGATTTCGTCCCCAAGTGCCCGAACCCGAACAAGGTACATCTAGCAACACCCCATCAAAAATACCCGTAAATTTTTGGGCTTTTGTAGATTGTGTTAGATCAAGCACTTGAGCTACGTAACTCGTTAATCCCCTATTTTTAAATCGGAGGAACAAGTTATTTAAAATACTTTGTCGAACATCCGAGACTACTAGATTAACAGAAGAATCCATCGCATACAGCAACAGAGACTTTCCTCCAGAACCAGCACAACAATCCCACCAAACATCGCCAGATTGAGGCATAAAATAATCTCCTGTTTTTTGAGAAGCCCAATCTTGAATTTCAAAGGGAAACGTATCCGAAAACAATTCGTTTAACTTGGTTTGATTAGGAACAGCAAGCACATTTTCAGCGTAGGTTTCAAAATCAATGCTATGCCGCAACAAATGCGCTCGCACTTCGTGCTCCTTACCCGCATGAATACGAATAAACACAGAAGGTTGCAAAAAATGACTTTTTAAAAAAGCCATTTTTTCAACTTCAAGAGATAAACAATCTATAAATGGAAAAACATCTTCCAAACAAAACGAAGGAAACATTGCCGTTACTAATTGCAATTTCTCATCGACGGGTAAGGATAAATAAGGATAAAATGCAGGATAAAAATATTGCACAAAATCACTCTCTACTGTACTACAAAGAAAATCAGCTACCACCAATCTCGTTAATAATTTTTGTTCCGATAAGGCGCGTCCCAAACGGCAATAATGATAAAGTAATCGGGAGGAAATACGTCTATCCCTAGCTCCCATTTGTCGATTCTTTCTAAAAAAATCAGGCAAAAATCGATGTAGAGGAACCGAAAAATCGTACGTATTTATCAAACGTTCAAATGTTTTAAATTGGTTCAGAGGAGTCATTCAATTAAGTTAAATAAAATTATACGCATCGGCACCTATTCCAATTCCCGCTCCAATTTAAAATTGCGATAACGAAGTAGATGAACACAGTTGTTGTAATAACCATAGTCAGCATTACGCACAAACTGAAAATATTGATATAATCCTTGATATCTGAGCGAATCTATTTTAAAAAGCCAATTCGCACCATATTGTGCTATCAAGTTTCCAAAACACAACCCAATATCGAACCCTCGATAAGCATAACCATTAGGAGCGAGCTTATATTTTTTTCTAAACAAATTAACAAACCGTTGCCGATCAATATCATTTACATCCAACACATCGTTCGCAGTAATACGAACATTCAAATCCTGCATTTGCTGCAAATTAGAGAACGTAATATTGCGCCAATTTGGATGTCCAAAAATATGAATTGGATAAACTATATCACCTTGCTTAAATTCTTTATGTAGATTACCGATAACAGATGTTATTAATTGTTTTTTGGAGCTCGCTATCACAAATACATTACCTATCCTACTCATAGAATCTCTACTCACTAATTTTTGAGGGTCAATCTCCATCACACGAATCGTTTTCAAACTAAAACTATCTAACGCTTTTTTTAATTCCAATAAAAATCGCGGATGTTCTGGTATTTGAGCGGTAACTAGATATACTTTTTTAATTCCCTTCAAATGTGCTACAACATAACGTGCAATTCGTCTCGCATGAACATTAACTGGGGCATTAACCGTTATCTGATTGGGGTTGTTATAGGTATCTATCGAAGTCGTCAGAAGTGGAGAAATGATGGGTATTCGATACAACTTAGAGTAAGCACTAATTGCCTTAATATTATGTTCAAATATGGGACCAATGACTAAATCACTTTTTTTAAACACATCTCGCTGTGTTAATTTTTGCAAATCTTTAACCCCTCTTCCCTCATCATACACATGTAATTTAAAAGATTTTTGGTACCTCTTAGCCGCAGAATCTAACCCTATGGTAAAACCTTCATAAAACCCCAATGCAATTTGCCGTTGCGTTATGTCCTGTAGGGTAGCTTTCTTAAAATTAACTCGCTGTAAATCGAAAGGTAAAATCAACGAAATACAGCCAACCCCTGTTGATGCCAATTCTGTATATCGATCTAAAAAAGCACTATCTGTTTGCTTAACGCTTATAACCGTATCAACAGCGGCAACTTGCTGAACCGATAAATGTTTTTTGGAGCAAGCCAACATTACTGCCAGCAACGACAGCAATGTTGTAACTCTTATTTTATTCCCATTCAATAGTTGCAGGAGGTTTTGAACTAATATCATATACTACTCGATTAATGCCCTTAACGTTATTAATGATTTCGTTAGATATTTTAGCTAAAATTTCATACGGCAAATGAGTCCAATCGGCAGTCATTCCATCAACCGATTCAACAGCCCTTAACGCCACCACATTCTCATACGTACGCTCATCGCCCATCACACCTACCGATTGCACCGGAACAAACACTACTCCAGCTTGCCAAACCTTATCATACCAACCCGAAGTTTTCAAATTTTCTATAAAAATAGCATCCGCCTCTTGTAAAATAGTGACCTTTTCAGGAGTAACCTCTCCTAAAATTCTGACCGCTAAACCCGGACCTGGAAACGGATGACGGTTTAATATATCCTCACTAATCAACAACGCCTTACCTACTTTGCGTACTTCATCTTTAAACAACGTACGAAGTGGTTCTACTACCTTTAATTTCATAAAATCAGGAAGCCCTCCCACATTATGGTGTGATTTTATCGTTGCTGAAGGACCTTTTACCGAAACTGATTCAATCACATCGGGATAAATAGTTCCTTGCGCCAACCATTTCACATCGGCTACCTGATGAGCGGCATCGTCAAAAACTTCGATAAAAACTCTACCAATAATTTTTCTTTTCTTTTCTGGGTCTGTAACTCCCACCAAGGCATCCAAAAATCTGTCTTTAGCATCTATACCCCGAACATCTAATCCCATTCCTTTATACGCCTCAAGCACACTTGCGAACTCATTTTTACGCAATAAACCATTATCTACAAATATGCAATACAAATTTTCACCAATAGCCTCATGCAACAACATTGCTGCCACAGAAGAATCTACCCCCCCTGATAATCCTAAAATAACCTTATCATTCTTCAATTGTTTTTGCAACTGCGTAACAGTATCTTCAATAAAAGAGTTAGGTGTCCAATGCTGACTACAACCACAAATATCTACAACAAAATTTTCGATAAGCACCTTCCCTTCCAACGAATGCGTAACTTCTGGGTGAAACTGAATCCCAAAGGTTTGTGTACCTTTAATTTGGTAAGCGGCTACCCGCACTTGAGCCGTACTCGCAATAATCTCAAAATTATCAGGCACTTGAGCAATCGTGTCGCCGTGCGACATCCAAACTTGACTATTGGTAGAAATATTTTTAAATAAAGGAGATGTATCATAAACACTCGCTAAATGCGCTCTTCCATATTCGCGTATTTCGGAGGCCACTACTTCGCCGCCTTTGCTGTGCTGAGCCATATATTGCGCACCATAACATACACCTAACAAGGGTACTTTCTGATGAAAAGAAAGCCAATCTATGGTAGGTGCTGCCGCCTGACGCACAGAATAAGGGCTACCTGATAAAATAACCCCTTTTACGCTCGCATCTAGCGCAGGAACTTTGTGGTAAGGATGTATTTCACAATACACGTTCAATTCTCGAACCCTTCGGGCAATAAGCTGGGTATATTGAGAACCAAAATCTAGAATCAATATTTTTTCTTGCATCGTCAAAGATACTTAGGATATTTTGGGGTAGAAAAGAGATTTAAAAAATTATTACGAATACTTACCTAATGTAAAATAAAAAGTAGTGTATCCCAAAAAACCTAACCCAATGATAAACATTCTCACGCATTCATTCGTATTTCACATCACTAAAAACACTTACCTTTGCCATTCAAATTTTCTAAATCATGTTAAGAACACATACCTGCGGTGAATTAAATACAAGCCATTTAGGGCAAACAGTACAACTGTGCGGTTGGATGCAAAAATCTCGCGACTTAGGTGGCATGACTTTCATAGACCTACGAGACCGTTACGGCATCACACAATTATTATTTAACATGGATGAAAATTCCGATTTGTGTAGCACCGCTCGTAAATTAGGAAGAGAATTCGTGATCGCCATTACAGGAACAGTCATAGAACGCAGCAACAAAAACCTAAAAATTCCAACAGGCGAAATAGAAATTAAAGTAAATGCCTTAGAAATATTGAATATGGCAAAATTACCGCCATTTCTCATCGAAGACGATACCGACGGTGGCGATGATTTGAGAATGAAATATCGCTACTTAGATTTACGCCGAAAACCCATTCGAGACAATCTGATATTACGCCATCGGATGGCACAAGCCGTTCGCCGTTATTTAGATACCTTACATTTTATTGAAGTTGAAACACCTGTTTTAATTAAATCTACCCCCGAAGGGGCTCGAGATTTTGTAGTTCCTAGCCGAATGAACGCAGGCGAATTTTATGCACTCCCCCAATCTCCACAAACCTTTAAGCAATTATTGATGGTATCGGGTTTCGACCGCTATTTTCAAATTGTTAAATGCTTTCGAGACGAAGACCTCCGCGCCGACCGCCAACCAGAGTTTACACAAATAGACTGTGAAATGTCGTTCGTTACACAAGAAGACATCCTCAACACCTTTGAAGGTCTTTTCACCTATCTGTTCAAAGAAATTAAAGGCATAGATATAGCCCCCATACCTCGCA
>CANJWF010000042.1 GCA_947478315.1 Sphingobacteriaceae bacterium
ACGCCTAGTGCCAAATCTGGGTGGATTGGGTATTATTTTAGGGGTATTATTTGCTTATTCTTTAGTTGCAGACGCGCATTTATTTCCTAATGCTGGTGTAATTTTAGCCGCTTCGTTAGTGATTTCAATTATCGGGCTTAAAGATGACTTAGTAGGCATTACCCCGTACAAAAAGTTTGCGGCACAGTTTATGGCTGCATTTTTGGTAAGCGTATTGGCCGACATGAGAATTACACATTTGTTTGGCATTTTTGGCATTGATGAATTAAGTTATTTTCCTAGTGTCTTATTAACAATTTTTACAATTGTAGGTATCATCAACGCATTTAACTTAATTGATGGAATTGACGGACTGGCAGGCGGGATAGCTTTGGTGGTATCTGCAACTTATGCGATTCTATTTTACATTTCCGATGATTTGGGATGGTCTTATTTAGCTTGTGCATTAGCTGGAGCAAGTATTGGATTTTTAATTTACAATATTTCTCCTGCAAAAATATTCATGGGGGATACGGGTGCTTTATTTATTGGTTTTATAGTATCCTTATTTAGCGTAAGATTACTCAATACAAACTACGTTAAAAATGATTTATTAGATATTACAATCAACACTCAAATTGCTCCAGCATTATCTATTGCCATTCTAATTATTCCATTATTCGACACATTGCGTGTTTTTACCATTCGTATTCTAAATAGCGAGTCTCCTTTCAAAGCCGACAGAAATCATATTCATCACAAACTCTTAGATATTGGATTCTCTCACACGAAAGCCACTATTTCCTTAGTCTCCTGTAATATATTTTTTATTGCATTAGTATTATTTCTCCAAGATATTGGAAATTCCCAACTGATGCTTACTTTGGTGATTAGTGTCTTATTAACAAACACGGCATTAACACTCTATGTAAACCATAAAAGAGAAAAATTAAATAAGGACCGCTTCGGCACAAATTCAAAAAGCGATGAAATGACGATGAAAAAAGATTTGTTAAGTGATGTTTTAGAGAAAATTATCCATAATTGAGGCTAATTATTATCTAACATGTACAGCAAATACCTATCGACATGGTTATTGGGAATTACGTTGTTTGTTGGATACAAAACTTCTAGTCAACCTCTTTCTTTCAAAAACGACATTGATAGTTCTCAAAAACGCAACTTTCATACAGCTTTCAAAAATCCATTAGAACAAGCAACCTGTAATTTCGAATCTAATTCCAATGCAACAAATAAAAAATGGTGGCTAAGGAAATTATTTTACGAACATTTGGTTGAGGTTACACATCCCGATTACACATTTAATTTCGATTTTTTACCTGATTGGCAAATCGGACACGAATTTGACGAAGTGATAAAAACAACGTGGCTGAACACACGTGCATTTCAAATAGACGGCTCTTTGGGGAAGAAACTAAAATTCTACTCTTTTTTTTCCGAAAACCAAGGAATATATCCTAATTATTTACAGCAATATATTGCAAACAATCAAATTGTTCCAGGACAAGGTCAAGCGCATCCATCAACACAAACGAGTGTAGGGGCAAACGTTGCGGATTTTGCCAATTCTGAGGCCTATATTTGCTATGCTGTTAACCGATATATAGATGCTGAATTAGGTTATGGACGCAATTTTATCGGCGATGGTTATCGTTCACTACTATTATCTAACGGAACACTTAGTTACCCTTATTTAAAAATCGAGGCTCATGCAGGTCGTTTACATTATACTGCCATGTGGGCACAAATGATAGACCAATTACCTATTGCAACACTAGACACAGCCTATGGTCGTAAAAATGCTGTTTTTCATTATTTAGACTGGCGAGTAACCCCTTCATTTAAAATCGGATTTTTTGAAAACGTAATTTATCGAAACGTAAATGTCGACAAATCGTACCGAGGATTTGATTGGGCTTATGCCAATCCATTGGTTTTTTTACGTCCTGTTGAATATGCATTGGGCTCTGACGATAAAATGAGTCTCGGATTAAATAGTTCTTATGGGTTCAAGCATATAACATTTTATGGTCAATTTCTGTTAAATGAGTTTAATGCAAAAGATTTTTTAAGCAACAATGGTTCTTATCGCAATAAATATGCCTATCAAATTGGGGGGAAATGCATCAACTGGTTGGGTATTAAAAATCTGACTTTTTTATTAGAGTTTAATACTGCCACTCCCTTTACCTATTCTGCTCGTATCCCCACTATCAACTATGCTCATTATAATCAACCATTGGCCCACCCTTTAGGTGGAAACTTCAGAGAAATAGTAAACCGAATAAACTACCAATGGAAGAGATGGGAGACCAACATAGAATTGTTGTATGCTTATTATGGTTTGGATAAGAATGGATTTAATTATGGGCATGATATTTATAAGCCATACACTACAGCGGTGCAGTTGTATGGCAATTATATAGGACAGGGACTGTCGACAACACTCTACTACGGAGATATTAAATCAGCTTATCTAATCAATCCAAAAACTAACTTAAGGCTAGAACTAAATATCACCTATCGGGACGAAACAAATACGGAATTTAAACATCGTGATTTTTTCTTTTCAATCGGATTACGAAGCTCATTTAGAACGTTTTACTATGATTTTTAAGGTAGAAAGCATTCAATACTCCCCCATAAACACAGCTAATCTGCATATACATGTATAAATTTTATAATTTCGCGATTAAGAATTTCGTCCTTTCGAACGCTGAAAGGATGATAAGCCATTAATTGATAGTTTTTATCAAAATAGCAAAACATTATGGAATATCATTTCAACACAGTTGAACAGAAGTGGCAAATTTTTTGGGCAAAGCATCAAACTTTTAGCGTAGACATCCATCCTAATAAACCAAAATATTATGTATTGGATATGTTTCCTTATCCGTCAGGAGCAGGGTTACATGTGGGTCACCCGCTAGGTTACATTGCATCCGACATTATCGCGCGCTATAAAAGATTAAAAGGGTTTAATGTACTACATCCGATGGGCTATGATTCCTTTGGATTGCCAGCAGAACAGTATGCTATTCAAACAGGACAACATCCTTCTTTAACTACCGAAACCAATATTAGGAGATACAGAGAGCAATTAGATAAAATTGGATTTTCATTTGATTGGAATCGAGAGGTGCGAACTAGTTCTCCTGATTACTACCAATGGACGCAATGGATTTTTATGCAACTATTTAATGCTTGGTACAATAAAAATAATGACCAGGCAGAATCTATTCATACTTTGATAGCACACTTAGAAAAACATGGTACTAGCGACTTAAAGGCTGTTTGCGATGACGATGCACAAAAGATAACAGCAAAG
Source organism: Sphingobacteriaceae bacterium (assembly GCA_947478315.1). Lineage (GTDB taxonomy): Bacteria > Bacteroidota > Bacteroidia > Sphingobacteriales > Sphingobacteriaceae > CANJWF01. The sequence goes on from CANJWF010000042.1 coordinate 3,329, forward strand.
GCATGGAATGCTATGTGTGAAGAAGAACAACAAGCGGAATTATTGAAATATAGACTTACCTATCTAAAAGAAAGTACGGTAAACTGGTGTGCTGCACTAGGTACGGTATTGGCAAACGATGAGGTTATAAACGGATTTTCGGAACGCGGAGGACATCCTGTAGAACAGAAAAAAATGCTCCAATGGAGTATGCGAATTAGTGCCTATGCCGAAAGATTATTAAAAGGGCTCGATAGCATAGATTGGCCAGAGCCACTCAAAGAAATGCAACGTCATTGGATTGGAAAAAGCAAGGGTGCATTGGTAAAATTCAAAATAGACAAAAATAGTAACGAGGCAATAGAGGTATTTACCACTCGCTTAGATACGATTTTTGGGGTTACATTTTTAGTTATTGCGCCAGAACACGAACTAGTGAACGAATTAACTACCCCAGAACAACAACAAGCGATTACTGAATACAGAACCAAAACGAAAGCGAAAACAGAGCGAGAGCGAATGAGTGACACAAAAACCGTCACTGGTGCATTTACTGGCAGCTATGCACTACATCCTTTTACAGAAAAGCCTATCCCTATTTGGATAGCAGACTATGTCTTAGCAAGCTATGGAACAGGAGCCGTAATGGCAGTACCATCTGGCGACCAACGAGATTATCTTTTTGCCAAACATTTTAATTTACCCATCATAAAAATTTTAGACAGCCAAATTGCTACAGATGGAGCAAATCCGACCAAAGAAGGAACCTATATCAACTCTGACTTTATCAATGGATTTACCTACGAAAAAGCGACCCAGCTACTAGAAAAGCAATTAGAACAATTAGCGTTGGGAAAGCCAACTATTAACTACAGGATGCGCGATGCGGTGTTTGGACGACAGCGTTATTGGGGGGAACCTGTACCAGTTTATTTCAAGGGTAGTCTACCTTATTTAATTGACGAAAAAGATTTGCCTCTTTTACTGCCCGAAATTGACAAATATTTACCTACAGATACAGGGGAACCTCCTTTGGCTAGAGCTAAAGATTGGAAATATGATCGCACGTATCATTATGAATTGAGTACCATGCCTGGTTGGGCAGGTTCTAGTTGGTATTGGTATCGTTATATGGATGCTCACAACGCATCGGCATTTGCCTCTAAAGAAGCTGTTGAATATTGGCAAGAAGTAGACCTATATATCGGAGGTTCAGAACATGCAACGGGACATTTGCTATATGCTAGATTTTGGAATAAATTTTTAAAAGATATCGGCCTTGTTTCTACAGAAGAACCTTTTAAAAAATTGATTAATCAAGGAATGATTCAAGGAAGGTCCAATTTCGTGTACCGCTTAATCAATCCACCATTGGGCGAAATTACCTTTGTATCTTACCATTTACGAAATGAATACGAAACCATACCTCTGCACGTTGATGTAAGCATCGTATCAAATGATTTGTTAGATATAGAAGCCTTCAAAAAATCACGTCCAGAGTTTGCTCATGCAACATTTATCTTAGAAGATGGACATTATATCTGCGGACATGAAGTAGAAAAAATGTCTAAATCGAAATTTAATGTAGTAACTCCTGATGAAATAGTACAGCAATACGGAGCCGATACTTTACGTTTATACGAAATGTTTTTGGGTCCATTAGAACAAGCTAAGCCATGGAATACCAATGGTATCGAAGGCGTTTATAAGTTTTTGCGAAAATTTTGGAAACTATTTTACAACGAGCACGGAGATTTGCAAATAAGTAACGAAGAGCCTACCAAAGCAGCATACAAAGCTCTACACAAAATTATACATAAGGTGGAAGACGATATTGAACGGTTTTCGTTCAATACATCTGTATCGGCTTTTATGATTTGTGTAAACGAACTTCATGAGCTCAAATGTCACCATAGAGAAATACTGCAAAATTTAGTTATTGTATTATCTCCCTACGCACCTCATATTTGTGAAGAGCTTTGGCAAGTATTGGGTAATGAGGCTGGTTCATTAAGCTACGCTACCTATCCGACCTTTCAACCCGAATATTTAATCGAAAATGAATTTTCATACCCCATATCTATTAATGGAAAGGTGCGAACAACGATAACGATACCCTTAAATTTGGACACGAACGCCATAGAAACACTCGTGTTAAAAGATAGCACTGTTTTAAAATTCACAGCAGGTAACACTCCCAAAAAGGTAATTATTGTAAAAGGGAAAATTGTGAATGTGGTATTATAGTTGACACGAATGTATCCAAATTTCAATTATGATAAGTTAACTTTCTTCACCTATATAAATTTTTTCTTACGGATGAAGAAAGTTAACTTCATAAAGAGAGTATTTCAACTAATTTCAACAAATTGGGATTCACTTCTCCAATGTGCTTAATAGCTTGTTCAAACGGGATATAGCTAAACTCTCCTTTTACAATACCCACCATCTCAGCTTGTCTTCCTGCCAATAGTGCCTCTACCGCCGCCACACCCAATCGGCTTGCCAACACTCGGTCTAAACAAGAAGGTGCACCTCCTCGTTGAATATGCCCCAATATAGAAACCCGAATATCGTATCGTTTAGGGAATCTTTCTTCCAATATGCGGGCTACTTGCAAAGCTCCTCCCATTTCATCACCTTCAGCAACCATAATAATTTTAGAAGCCTTATCTTTTCTACTTGTTTCTAAACGCAACAATAGTGCATCAATATCTGTCTGACTTTCTGGTATCAAAATTGCTTCTGCTCCAGCTCCTATGCCACTTCTCAAAGCAATAAGCCCCGAATCTCTACCCATCACCTCTACAATAAATACTCGGTCGTGAGACTCTGCGGTATCACGTAATTTGTCAACGGCGTTAATGACCGTATTAATAGCAGTATCATAACCAATGGCAAAATCTGTTCCCCATAAATCATTATCAATAGTGCCTGCAATGCCCACAATGGGTATTGAAAATTCAGTCCCAATCAATCGTGCACCAGCAAAAGTACCATCGCCTCCAATAACAATGAGAGCATCTATCGATTGCTGTTTCAATTGAGCAAATGCCTGTTTTCGACCTTCAACCGTTCTAAATTCGTTGCTACGAGCCGTTTTTAAAATAGTACCTCCTCGTTGAATAATATTAGAAACGGATTGACTATTCATCTCAACAAATTCACCTTTAATAAGTCCATCATAACCCCGTTGAATACCCGTTACGTTCAATTGATAATACCGTGCAGCACGAACCACCGCCCTAATAGCGGCATTCATACCTGGTGCATCTCCTCCCGAAGTGAGCACACCTATCCGCTTAATTGTAGACTGCATGTTTAAATAAAATTAAAATAAATACTTAACGAGCAAATGCTCGCTTACCCTTATCAAGAAATTGAACATAGTGGTCAACTTGCAAATCAAAAGCACGTGGTTCTACTAATGCCTTACCTTCGTGATTAATAATAACATAGTAGGGTTGGGCATTTGTAGCAAAATGAGTCGCTTGCAAATCGCTCCATTTATTACCAAGCGTGGTTACCCGCTTACCACTAAAGGAGGAAACATATTGTTCATGAGGTTCTAAATCTGTCTTATCATCCACATATAATGAGATTAAAACAAAATCATTTTTCAATCTTTTTAGCACCATAGCATCACTCCAAACACTAGCCTCCATTTTACGACAATTCACACAACTATGCCCTGTAAAATCTAATAAAACAGGCTTACCCACTTTGCGCGCATAAGATAAACCTTCTTCATAATCATAAAAAGCATTTAACCCATGGGGAGCATGAAAAATATGCGCATATTTTTTAGCCGATTCTTGCTCTTGATTTGCCCTGTTGGTATACAAATCAAAATCTTGAGTATGTTGTGGAGGTAAAAAACCGCTCAAAGATTTTAATGGAGCGCCCCATAAACCTGGCATAAGATACACACAGAATGAGGCAACAAGCATTGCAAAAAATAACCTAAGAAGAGATAAATGACCCAAGTGGTTATCTTGAGCAAAGCGAATTTTACCCAACAAATACAACAGCCAAAAGCCGAAAATTACTATCCATAGTATCAAAAAAATATCTCTATCTAACAAATGCCAGTGGTAGGCTAGATCCACATTAGATAAAAATTTTAACGACAACGCTAACTCTAAAAAGCCTAAACTAACTTTTACGCTATTGAGCCAAGCCCCTGACTTTGGTAGCGATTTTAACACGCTAGGAAAAATAGCAAACAGGGTAAAAGGAATGGCCAATGCCAAAGCAAATCCAAACATACCTAATGCAGGTCCCAATAGCTGACCTGTACTAGCCGCTTGCACCAACAAGGTGCCAATAATAGGTCCTGTGCACGAAAAAGAAACCAATGCTAATGAAAACGCCATAAAAAAAATACCCACCCAACCATGTCTATCAGACTGACTATCGATTTTATTAACCCAAGCACTGGGAAGGGTAATTTCGAACGCTCCGAAAAAAGAAATGGAGAATACTATTAAAAGTGCAAAAAACAACACATTGAAAATACCATTGCTTGCCAAATTGTTTAACGCATCTGAACCAAAAGACAAGGTTACCAACATACCCAACAACACGTAAATGACAATAATAGAAATGCCGTATAACAAGATATTGAAAATAGTTTTGAACTTATCTCCTTTAGATTTCTTAGTAAAAAAACTCACTGTTAGTGGTAACATAGGAAATATACAGGGCATAAATAATGCAGCTATTCCACCCAAAAAACCCGCAATAAAAACAGACCATAATGATGGTGATGCTGTAACCACTGACGAGACGTTAGACGATTTATTCAACCCAGCCGTAGGAAGGCTTAAAGTAGATGAGCGCGTCGACAAATGCGCTACAACAGAAGTATCCGACCGATTATCAACAGGAGTTTTAGCCGTTATATTCGATGCGGATAGACCCCGTCGAACTGTAAAATTAAAATTTTGTTCTGTCGGAGGCAAACATTGCGAATCATTACAAACCATAAACTCAACCGAACCTTTGATAAGTGCAACGGACTCCATTAATTCAATTTTTTGAGAAAACGTCACTTCATTTTCGTGCCAAGCAATATTGATTTTAAAATTAGGGTCAAAAGCCTGCATCGGCTTAGGGCTGTCAGTAACTTTCCCAATCAGCTTGTAAGCACCCGAAGGCATAAATTTAAATAACGTGGGAACGGGACCTCCCTGTTCAATAAATTGAGAATACAGATGCCAACCCTTATCAATACGAGCCCGAATCTCCAACAACACTTCCTTATCGTTTAATGGCGTGGCAACATATTTCCATTTTACGGGATTCAATATTTGTGCATAGGCAATAGGCGTAAATAAACAACATACTACCAATAACCGTATTAATTTTTGCATGATGTAATAATTAAAATTTCAAACAAATGCTGTCATCAATCGTCATATTTATGCATGGAGAAAATACTTTAATCAAACAGCCAACTAATTTCCTTCAATCCAAAAGAGAATAGTTGCGCCTCTAT
>CANJWF010000043.1 GCA_947478315.1 Sphingobacteriaceae bacterium
CTCATCCAACACCTCCGATAGCTGACTACCTAAAAATATAGATATAATAGCAGGAGGAGCCTCATTAGCACCCAAACGATGGTCATTGCTCACCGATGCAATACTAGCTCTTAACAAATCAGCATGCTCATGTACCGCCTTTACAATATTTACAAAAAAGGTCAAAAACATTAAATTATTCTTAGGCGTTTTACCAGGAGCAAGTAAATTTTTACCCGTATTGGTAATTAACGACCAATTATTATGCTTGCCCGATCCATTGATACCTGCATACGGTTTCTCATGAAACAACACCTTAAAATTATGCCTTTTAGCAATTTTATCCATCAAATCCATCAACAACTGATTATGGTCAATTGCCAAATTAATTTCCTCATAAATAGGAGCACACTCAAATTGAGAAGGAGCAACTTCATTATGTCTCGTTTTCAACGGAATACCTAGCTTAATAGCTTCAGTTTCAAAATCGAGCATAAAAGCATAAACTCTATCCGGAATAGACCCAAAATAATGATCTTCCAATTGCTGCCCTTTGGCAGACATATGACCAAACAACGTTCGCCCTGTAAGCAACAAATCTGGTCGAGCATTAAATAATGCTAAGTCAACCAAAAAATATTCCTGTTCAATACCCAAAGACGCATTTACCTTGGTAATTCCTTTGTCAAAATAATGACAAACATCAACTGCAGCTTTATCCAACGCACTTAAAGCTTTTAACAAAGGGGCTTTATAATCTAGCGCCTCCCCTGTATAAGAAACAAAAACGGTAGGAATGCATAATGTTTTACCAATTCTATTTTCTATAATAAAAGCAGGAGAAGTAGGATCCCAAGCAGTGTATCCCCTCGCTTCAAAAGTATTACGAATACCTCCATTAGGAAAACTAGAAGCATCTGGTTCTTGTTGTACCAACGCATCACCAGAAAATTTTTCTAGCGCACCACCATCAGAAGTAGGTTCAAAAAAGGAATCATGCTTTTCTGCCGTAGTACCCGTCAAAGGCTGAAACCAATGGGTATAATGCGTTACCCCTTTTCCCATCGCCCAAGCCTTCATCGCAGCAGCCACTTGATCGGCTATTTCCCTATCAATAGTAGTACCCATCTCAACAGACTCTTGAATACTTTCAAAAGCTTCTTTCGACAGAAATTCTTTCATTTTCTTTTTATCGAAAACATTAACGCCAAAATAGTCCGAAATTTTAGAAGAAGGCGTATAAACATCTGGAGTTGTCCTATTAAGCACATCTTTCAGCGCCTGAAAACGAAGTGTTGCCATTTTTTTTTCAATTTTATGCACACAAAAATAGATTTTTAAAGACATTTTGCTAAAAAAATAGTCAAAAAAGCAAAAATGGGATATTTAGTTGCTAAATATCCCATTTTAAATGACAAAAAAACCTTAAAATAACTATTCCAAATGAAGCCAAGCCTTTTTAGACAATAAATCTGCTTCCATTTCAACAACATTGTCATCAGGAATACAACAATCAACAGGACAAACAGCCGCACACTGAGGCTCATCATGAAATCCCTTACACTCCGTACACTTATCCGATACAATATAATACACATCATCAGAAATTGCCGACTGAGGCTCATCTGCATCCAATACATTACCATCACCAAAATCAAGTACACCATTTAGTTTAGTACCATCCGAAAAACGCCAAGGAGCAGCACCCTCATAAATAGCATTATTAGGACATTCGGGTTCACAAGCACCACAATTAATACATTCGTCTGTTATTTTAATAGCCATAGCATTACTTAAATTTTTAGATTAGAGCAATTACGTACTTTTGCAACCATAAATCTGTTACAAATGAGCCGCAAATATAAAAATACCCTCCCTTAATCAATGCCCATACTCGTTAAAAAACTAAAAAATTACACATAAAACAGACAGTCTTCAAATCAGAAACAAAGAATATCCATTTCGTCATTAACCAAATCAAAAAATGCTTCAACACACAGAAAATATCAAAAAAACACTTATACAGTTAGGCAACTACCTCTCCACAGCACCCGAAAACGAAGAAATACAAAAAATTATAAACCAAGCATTTCAAAAAAATGCCTGGTTTACAAAACATTATGTACAAAAAGCACTATCCTCAATTGCCAGCATGCTAAACGAACAAGACATCTCGCATTGGACGAAAAACATGCAACCAGCTCCAACACCCAAAAAAGTAGGCTTAATATTAGCAGGAAATATTCCCATGGTTGGCTTACACGACATTTTATGTGTAATAGCTTCGGGCAATAAAGCACTCATCAAATTATCCTCACAAGACAACATACTCATTCCATTTATTCTTAACAAAATCACAAACATAAATCCCCAATTACACCCTTATTTCGAATTTGTAGAACGGCTTAAAAATTTCGATGCCGTCATCGCCACAGGGAGCAATAACTCCAGTAGATATTTCGAATACTACTTCAAAAATGTCCCTCATCTTATTCGCAAAAACAGAAATAGTATAGCCATACTAAACGGTAAAGAAACAACAGCAGATTTACATCAATTAGGAAACGATATATTTGATTATTTCGGATTAGGATGCCGTAACGTAGCAAAAGTTTACGTACCAGTAAACTATGACTTTATGCCGTTACTCAACCAACTGAGTACCTTTACCAAAGTAGCTGCACACCACAAATACCTAAACAACTACGATTACAACAAATCCATTTACCTCATAAACAACATATCTCATTTAGACAATGGTTTTTTACTACTTAAAAAAGACCATTCATTATACTCACCATTAGCCGTTTTATATTACGAAGAATACGAAAACGAACCAACACTTACCCTACAACTAAACTCCCAAAAAGAAACCATACAATGTATTGCAAGCCAACACTATCAAAATACACATTTCAACGTAGTAAACCTAGGTCACACACAACGACCCAAACTTTGGGATTACGCAGATGGTGTTAACACCATAGATTTTTTATATAGCAATTTATTACCTTTGGAAACCCATCTTTAAACCCGTAGCGTACGGAATGCGAGATGAACGCTTCAGCATTTAAAATACCCATTCGTTATCATTCACACATAATTATTTTAACATATAATGGCTAAAGAATACGAAATTGTAGTCGGATTAGAAGTTCACGCCCAACTATCAACAAAAAGTAAAGCCTATTGCTCCGACTCAGCAGAATTTGGCGCACGCCCCAACCATCATACAGGTCCTATCTCACTCGGGCATCCTGGCACACTACCCAAACTAAACAAAAAAGTAGTAGAATACGCCGTAAAAATGGGACTGGCAACACATTGTAGCATACGACATGAAAATCACTTTGCACGTAAAAATTATTTTTATGCCGACTTACCCAAGGGATATCAAATAACCCAAGACAATACCCCCATTTGCTATAACGGATTTATAGACATCAAACTATCAAACCACATTACCAAACGAATTGGTATTACCCGAATACACATGGAAGAAGACGCCGGAAAAAGTATTCACGACCAAGACGTATATGATACACTCATCGATTTAAACAGAGCAGGAGTTCCCTTAATTGAAATCGTTTCAGAACCAGATATTCGTTCAGGAGAAGAAGCCTACCAATATCTTACCGAAATTCGAAAAATATTACGCTACCTCGACATCTGCGACGGAAACATGGAAGAAGGAAGCATGCGTTGCGACGCCAACATTTCTGTCCGAATAAAAGGAGATGCCGAATTCGGAAAACGATGCGAAGTAAAAAATCTCAATTCCATCAGAAACGTACAAAGAGCCATAGAACACGAAGCAGAAAGACAAATAGCCGTTATAGAAGCTGGAGGAATCATAGAACAGAATACACTCAACTTTGATGCAACAACAGGAAAAACATCCGTACTACGTACCAAAGAAATGGCTAACGACTATCGCTACTTTCCAGAGCCAGACCTCACACCCATTGTACTAAACGAACAATACGTTGCAGACATTAAAACCAATATGCCAGCACTCCCAGAAGAATTATTTACCAGATACACCCAACAACTAGAACTCACCGAATATGATGCACAAATTATTACCGCAGACAGAGACACCGCACACTATTTCGAACAATTAACCAACCACACCACCAACTACAAAGCAGCAGCCAATTGGTTAATGGGCAGCATACGTTCCTATTTGAACGAAAACGCCATTGACATCACACATTTTGTACTCAAACCACAACAAATAGCAGACATCATCACACTAATAGATAGCGGAAAAATAAGTAACTCAACCGCAACACAACAAGTATTTCCAGCTATGTTAGAAACGCCACAAAAAAATGCGCTAACACTCGCACAAGAACTCAACGTCATCATAGAAACGTCCGAAGACGATACACTAGAATTTATCAAAAAAGCCATTGCTAAATATCCCGATAAAGTAGTCGACTATAACAATGGCAAAAAAGGAGTACTCGGATTATTTATGGGAGAAATCATGAAACTATCCAAAGGAAAAATAAATCCTAAAACTGTAAACCAACTACTCATAGAACAATTAGAAAATAACTAAATTAAATCTTCAGCATCAAGTCCACACACTCAACTAAAAATTTTCAGCAACCTATCAAAACAATGATAAAAACATTCACCAAAATCATCCCCATACTGCCATTGTCGCTATTTATCATACTCATTACTGGTATGTTAGCAAGTTGCTCAAAAAAAAATCAATTTTCTATTGAAGGAAAAGTAGAAAACATACCCGATAACGTACAAAAAGCCTACCTATACGCAAACGATGGTGGCGACATCATGATTCCAATAGATTCGGCAGTATTATCAGAAGAACACATTTTTAAGTTTATCAAAAATTATCCTCAACCCAACCTTTATCAACTAGTAATAGGCAACCACATCTTCCTACTAATAACCCAAAACGAAGAAAAAGTAAAATTATACATCGACCTCAGTAACAATACATGCGATGCAAAAGGATCACCAAATTCGCAAAAAATACAACCCCTCTCTCTCATCCTAAACGAATCATTTACAAAAAGTCAAAAAATATTTGCAAAAATGGACAGCGCAGTGCAAATAGCACATCAAAAACCCGATAACGTACTATCAAAACACGAAGCAGTACTCAATCGAATTACAGAAGAACAAATTCAAAAAACATTAACATTCGCAGAACAAAATCAAACTTCGCTAATTGGATTATACGCATTACTCACACTCAAAACCATTCACAAAGATTTCTTAACACCTTTCGAATCTCACATAGCCTCTATTGTAGCATCCCTAACAACTCATTTAAAAAACAACCCACAAGTACAACAATACAATACCTCTATCAAACAAGAACAAAGAATTAGTATCGGACAAACAGCACCTGAAATAACACTACCCAATCCGCAAGGAGAAGTGCAAAAATTATCTGATTTACGAGGAAAATATGTCTTAATAGATTTTTGGGCATCTTGGTGTGGACCATGCCGACAAGAAAACCCGAACATTGTCAAACAATACAACACCTATAAAAACAAAGCATTCACAATATTTAGCGTATCGCTCGATAACAACAGCGAAGCCTGGAAAAAAGCAATTAAAGACGACCATCTAACTTGGAAACATCACGTATCAGATTTCAAAGGCTGGGAGAGTGATATAGCAAAACAATATAACATAGAAAGCATTCCAAGCTCGTTACTCATAGACCCCAGTGGTAAAATTGTCGCAAAAAATTTAACAGCAGAAACGCTAAAAGAAATTTTATCAAAGGTCTTTAAACAATAAAATTCCGTAAGAAAAATTTAATATCTCACGGAATTTTATTATTCCTTATTCATTAGAATAAAATTTGATTTTTAATGGTCTAATGGAATGCCCAAACGTATTCATCTCGGTCGGTAAGCACTCGCTCATAGGCATTTCATAAACACAATTATATCATCAACATAGCATCCCCATAAGTAGCAAAACGATATTTTTCTTTAATAGCGACTTCGTATGCATTCATCACATGTTCGTACCCCCCAAAAGCACACACCTGCATCAACAGAATAGATTCAGGTGAATGAAAATTACTAATCATCGCATTGGCAATATTAAAATCATACGGAGGAAATATAAATCTACTCGTCCAATCATTAACAGGCTTCAATAAACCATCCGTCGAAACCGATGATTCTGTAGCTCGCAACACAGTCGTACCAACCGCACATATCCTACGTTTTTCCAATATAGCTTTGTTAACAATATCGGTTTGCTTCGATTCTATAATATACTGTTCCGAATCCATTTTATGCTTAGTCAAATCTTCAACCTCAACAGACCTAAACGTACCCAACCCAATATGTAATGTAACGTAGGCAAAATCAATCCCCTTCAATTCAAACCGCTTCATCAATTCACGACTAAAATGTAGTCCCGCAGAAGGAGCAGCAATCGCACCTTCTTGATTAGCATATATCGTTTGAAAACGTTCCTTATCTGTGGAAGAAATTTTTCGTTTAATATACTTAGGTAGCGGTGTCTCCCCTAGCAATTCAATATTTGCCCTAAATTCTTCATCCGTTCCATCAAACAAGAAACGAATAGTTCTACCTCTAGATGTGGTATTATCGACAACTTCTGCCACCAACAAATCATCCTCACCAAAATATAACTTATTGCCAACCCGTATCTTACGAGCAGGATCTACCAAAACATCCCATAAACGCAGCTCCTTATTCAACTCTCTAAGCATAAAAACCTCAATCACATCATCTGTGCGTTCTTTTTTACCATACATACGAGCAGGAAAAACCTTAGTATTGTTAAATATCATCACATCATCCTCATCGAAATAACTCAACACATCCTTAAACACTTTATGTTCAATTTCACCAGTTTGACGATTCACAACCATTAACCTAGATTCATCTCGATTACTAGTTGGGGTTTGTGCAATTAAATTATCAGGAAGTTCAAATTTAAATTGGGATAATTTCATTAGAATAAAATTTGATTTTTAATGGTCTAATGGAATGCCCAAACGTATTCATCTCGGTTGGTGAGCGCTCGCTCATAGGCATTTCATTAGAATAAAATTTGATTTTTAAAAGTTCTACGTAACACCCAAACAAAATTCCATCAACAATTAATGATAATTATTATCAAGGGCGTTTAACCTAAAATATGGTTTACGCTTATAAAATAAGAAAGATAAAAGCCTGCAAAACGCCGCACCCAGTACTTAGGCACATACGTTATCCAAAAATTGACACGCGAAAACCAACGAACCCGCGAATTTACAAAAAACATCCAAATGTAGAGATGAATGTTTATTTGTGAAGAAATCAATAATTTACAAAAAACCACTTTAATCTCAATCGAAACTTCTACATAGTTCATTTCGCGATTAAAAAAAAGCAACGCTAATTTTAACTTTGTTAAAATTTAAACAGCTTTTATCAATTAGAATAAAGGATTTTTTTCCTTAGAAAAAATATCATATATCTTTTTATCTAAAGAACCAGGAAACAATTTATTTAACAAAATAGCTAACTTTCCTCTTAAAGAAAGTACAACATCTCTCTTTCGATTAATCACTCCCTTAACGAGAGCCTTTGCCACACTTTCTGCCGTAAACAACTTATGTTCGTCTAAATGACTTTCTCCCTGCTGTTCGCCATGCTCTCTTAAAGCATGTTTACGAATATCGGATGCCGTAAAATAAGGAGCCACATTCATCACATGCACACCCTCTTGTAACAATTCAATTCTCAAAGATTCCAAAAATCCATTCATCGCATACTTCGATGCCGCATAAGCTGTTCTACCTGGCGTACCTTGATAACCATTAATAGACGAAACTCCAACCACCGATCCTCCCGTTTTTATAATTTCAGGAAGTGCATACTTAGTACAGTAAACCGTTCCAAAAAAATTCACATTCATGATATGGTGCACAACCTCTAAATCAACATTTTTAAACAGTGCTCGCATAGAAACACCTGCATTATTAACCAATACATCTAATTTTCCAAAAGACATAACGGTGTGGTCTATCAAGTATTTACAATCGTCTTGTTTACTCACATCGCATTCTACCGCCAAACAACGCACTCCATATTTTTTTTCCAATTCAGCAGTAATCTCACATATAGTCACAATTCGACGACCCGCCAATACGACATGAGCACCTTGTTTGGCAAACTCTTCTGCACAGGCCCTACCTATGCCCGAAGAAGCCCCAGTTACGACAACAACTTTATTTTGCAAACCCATATTTTATTCGTGAAGTTTAATTTTTAACAATAAAGCCCAAATATAAAATTTATTATGGAGACGAAAGTCACGATTTCGTTCACGAATACTTCAGCCTATTATAACATTGAATCATTAACAATCACCAATACTACACAACACCTATCTTAACACTTCCTCACAGCTTTTTTTAGCACATTTAGCAATATGCGCTTGCACAAACCGTATATCACCATAAGAAATATCAGACCCCAAGAGCATTTTCAATTCCGATATCCTATCTACCTTCGATTCAACAATCTGTTGTTCAATTAATAGGATACGTTCCTTATCCATTAAACGTTCAATATCTAAGCTACCCTCTCGAATGGCAATACTCAAATGCCCTTCAATAGTCGAGACAGTTAACTTACGCTCTTCGGCAATCTCTAAAATTGATTTTCCTGATAACAATAACTGCAACGTCAATTCTTTAGTAGATACTTTAGAATCTTTATCAACAACTGCCTTTTTTTCGAGCAAATTTTAAAAATAAAAATGATCATAACTAGGTAGCAACTGTTCAAAATTCAATTCAGCC
>CANJWF010000044.1 GCA_947478315.1 Sphingobacteriaceae bacterium
CAATGGCAATATTAGGTAGCTTGTTGGCTTTAATTTTAACAAAACGTAACTGTATACTGGCATCAACACGAATTGCTTTATCTCCAACGAAACTTTTTTGAAAATCAGAAATTATGTAAAGCAATTTTTGTTCATTGTCTTTACCATAAAAAACATTTTTTTGTCTAGCAATTACACTTGTTAAATCTCTACTTACCGAAGAAATTTTTACCTTATCCACCGCCTCTAAAAATTCGTCATAGCTGAGCAATTGTTGACTTTCACCTGTAAAATCATTCGTTAATAATTGAAATTGATCATTGAGTTGATACGCGGCAGCTATCTCTTTGGCCTTGCGTTTTGCTTCGTTGAGCAATATGCCTTCTGCTCCAGGCATATCCATACTTTGAGAGTTATCTAAAAAAACACTTATTACATGATTATGATAACTATCTGTATTGGTCTGATTAAAATAAGGTCGCGCAAAAACCAATACCAGTGCAATCAGCGTCAATATTCTTGCACACAGAATAAGCCTATTACGCAATTTTTGTTGAGAGGAGTTTTGTAACTGAATTTCTTTTAAAAAATGCACATTGGTAAAACCAATTCGCTTAAACTTTCTGAAGTTGAATAAATGTACCAAAATGGGTATAGCCACCAATAACAACCCCCACAGATAGATCGGATATAAAAAATTCATTAAAACTAATTTTAATTAGGGTTAAAGTTCAATTTTCATGGGTACATCCTCTTCAAATTAAACCCAACTTCATTATTTTTTTAAGAGGTAACACTAGAAATACGTTCTAAAATTTGAAAAGTGTAAGCATACTTGTTTTTTTCATCCGACCGATGGTATTCTTCAGAAGTAAGATGCCAATCGTTACATTGGTTAAAATCTGAAGGGAAAAAAACATCTCCTTCAAAAGAATGATGAACACGTGTAAGATATAACTTAGTTGCCTTAGGCAACATGCTTCGATAAACATCTCCACCACCGATGATGAAAATTTCTTCTTCTTTTTTTAACAATAACAAGAGCTCATCCGTACTATGTACGACCTCACATCCTTCCTCTACAAAATTTTTATTGGCGGTTAATATCACATTTTTCCTATTAGGTAAAGGCTTGCCTATAGATTCAAATGTTTTACGTCCCATGACTATCGCATGACCAGTAGTATGTGTTTTAAACCATTTTAAATCTGCTGGTAAGTGCCACAATAATTGATTCTGCTTACCTATCGCCCAATTTTCCGCAACAGCAACGATAATAGAAATAATCATACAGCAACTTCGGCTTTAATATGTGAATCTGGATTATAATTGATTAACGAAAAATCTTCGTATTTAAACTCAAAAATATCTTTAACATTGGTATTGAGTAACATCTGAGGTAAGGCTTTAGGAATTCTGGTTAATTGAAGTTCTGCCTGCTGAAGAT
Organism: Sphingobacteriaceae bacterium; assembly: GCA_947478315.1. Lineage (GTDB taxonomy): Bacteria > Bacteroidota > Bacteroidia > Sphingobacteriales > Sphingobacteriaceae > CANJWF01. The sequence goes on from CANJWF010000044.1 coordinate 1,427, forward strand.
GATTGTTATACAAGTGAGCATCCCCCAAAGTATGCACAAAATCCCCTAATTCTAAATTACATACTTGAGCAATCATCATGGTTAAAAGTGCATAGGAAGCGATATTAAATGGAACCCCCAAAAAAATATCTGCACTGCGTTGGTACAATTGACAAGACAATTTTCCTTCAGCGACATAAAATTGAAACAAGGCATGACAGGGCGGCAACGCCATGCGCTCAACGTCGGCAACATTCCATGCAGAAACTATCAAACGCCTAGAATCTGGATTTTGTTTAATTTGGTCTATTAAACGTCTAATCTGATCAATATTTTCGCCATTAGGATTATACCAACTTCTCCATTGAAAACCATAAATAGGTCCTAACTCACCTTCTTCATCAGCCCATTCATTCCATATACTTACACCATTTTCTTTCAAATATCGAATGTTTGTTTCTCCTTTTAAAAACCAAATTAACTCATGTATAACAGATTTAAGATGTATTTTTTTGGTAGTTAATAAAGGAAATCCGTCCGTTAAATTGTATCTCATCTGATATCCAAAAACACTAATAGTACCTGTTCCTGTACGGTCGTGTTTCTGAACACCTGTATCTAAAACGTGTCGAAGTAATTGATGGTATTGTTGCATGAAAAACTAAATTAATCGAGCAGTTTTTAAAATTTCTACTAATTTGGGGTCTTCTATATTGAATTAAAATTTGGGTAGTGTCTTCAAATGTATGATATGCTATTTTTAATATTTTTAAAAATTTGATTTTCAATACATTGAAAGCATCAATTTTGGTCTATTATACATTTAAACACACTACCAAACAATTAAAGAATTTATCAAAGGTCTTTGTATCTATTCTAGGTATGTGGAAATTATTTTTTTATTTGAATGTCATTTTGACAATATTTGACAATTCACAAATATAAGTAAGTAGCCTCGATTTTTATTTTATTAACATGATTAATTTCCCTACGGCAAAGATTAATTTGGGTTTACACATTATAGAAAAACGGTCTGATAATTTTCATAATATCGAAACTATTTTTTATCCCATCCGTATTGCCGATGCTTTAGAATTTATCCCTGCCCCAATCGATTCATTTTCACAATCTGGCATATCAATTCTCGGACCTAATCATGATAACTTGTGCATGAAAGCCTTAAAATTATTACGAAATGATTTTACTATACCACCATTAGCCATTCATTTACATAAAAACATTCCAATTGGAGCGGGTTTAGGAGGTGGGTCTTCAGATGGAGCCACTATGCTTAAAATGCTCAATGAATATTTTGATTTAAAACTAACTGTTATTCAATTGCAAAATTATGGCCGACAATTAGGCGCAGATTGTGCTTTTTTCATTAACAATAAACCTGTATTAGCCGAAGGGAAAGGTGATGAATTAAAAATGATTGAAATTGATTTAAGTGGCTACGAAATAGTAGTAGTAATGCCTCAAGATATTCATGTTTCTACAGCTGCTGCCTATAGCGGAATTACTCCGTCAAAACCGATATATAAGCTAAAAAACTTGGCAGAAGAGCCTATAGAGAACTGGAAAAATATATTAATGAATGATTTTGAAACAAGAATTTTTAAATGCTACCCACGTATCGCAGAACTCAAACAAGAACTATATGAATTAGGCGCTATTTATGCCTCTATGAGTGGTAGTGGAGCAGCATTATATGGCATTTTCAAAGAAAAAATAAACTTATCTTACCTAAAAAATGTAGCGATATTTGAAGGATGATAAGGAATACTAACACGTAGATTTTTAATTTAGTGATGGATTAAGCGTAGCTGAATAATTTCTTTTCCCAAAAATGGTACTACCTACCCGAATTATCGTGCTTCCTTGCTCTACAGCAATTTGATAATCTGAAGACATTCCCATTGATAGTTCTTTAAAAGTTGGCTTATCTCTAAAAATACTCTGTTGCAAACCGTCAAAAAAATTTTTCAACTCATAAAACTCTTCTTTTATCTTTTCTACATTGTCGGTATTCGTAGCAATGCCCATTAAACCAACAATATTAATATGGTTTAATTGCTGAAACTCCTCTGAACGTAACAATGCAATCACCTCATCAAAATCTAAGCCAAATTTAGTTTCTTCGTCGGCAATGTGCACTTGCAATAAACAGTTAATAATTCTATTGTTTTTTTGTGCTTGTTTATCAATTTCTTGTAATAATTTAAGACTATCTACCGAATGAACCAAACTTACAAAAGGAGCTATATATTTTACTTTGTTAGTTTGTAAATGTCCGATAAGATGCCATTCAATATCTTTGGGCAGTTCTTCCTGTTTCTTTAGCAACTCTTGCACTACATTTTCTCCAAATACACGTTGCCCAGCCTCATACGCTTCCATTACTGCTTCGTTAGGTTTTGTTTTAGACACCGCCACAAGCTTTACCTGTGGGTACTGGGCTAATTCTTCTCTTAAAGAAGCTAAATTATTGGCTATGGGTAAGCTATCCATAATTTATTAATTTTAGTTAGACATGAGTTTAAGAAATTGTCCTAGTTTGGTCTTCATTTGCCTACGGTCAACAATAAAATCTAAAAAACCGTGCTCTAATACAAAATCTGCCGTTTGAAAGCCTTTTGGTAATTCTTTACGAATCGTTTCTTTAATCACTCTAGGTCCAGCAAATCCTATCAATGCACCTGGTTCTGATATATTAATATCGCCCAACATTGCATAAGAGGCGGTTACACCACCTGTTGTCGGGTCGGTTAAGAGAGAAATATAGGGGATTTTTTGTTGCGCCAATAGTGCTAATTTGGCCGATGTTTTTGCCATCTGCATCAAAGAAAATGCGGCTTCCATCATTCTTGCTCCACCAGATTTGGAAATAATCATTAAGGGTATATTGTGCTCTATACAATAATCAACAGAACGAGCTATTTTTTCGCCTACGACAGAACCCATAGACCCTCCAATAAAATTAAAATCCATACACGCTATTACCAAATCATGCCCTTCAACTTTTCCATGTGCGGAGCGTATCGCATCATTCAACTGTGTCTTTTTATAAGTCTCAATTAATCTATCTGTATATTTTTTGGTATCTGTAAATTGTAGTGGGTCACCAGAACGTAAATTGGCAAACAATTCTGTAAATTGATTGTCATCAAATAAAATATCGTAGTAGTCTTTAGAACCAATTCTCAAATGATAGCCGCAATAATGACAAACAAACTGATTTTCAATCTGTTCTGAATGATGTAATGCCTTTTTACAATCAGGACACTTGTTCCACAAACCATCTGGAGCTTCCTTTTTATTTTCTGTAGAGGTTACTATACCCTTTTTCTGTCTTTTAAACCAAGCCATCTTATATGTATGAAAATGAGGCGCAAATAAACAAAAATATATTTAATCATCAACCGTTCATTTGTGCCGTATAAATTTATGTTAGATTTGAATTATATAAAAAACGTACAAATTATGTATAAAAAAACCTTTTATTGCATCTTGGCATTGTTCAATGTTTATTATGGGTGTGCACAAAATAAACCTAAAAATATCATTTTTTTAATTGGAGATGGTATGGGACTGTCTCAATTAAGCTATGGTGTGCTTACACAAACAAAAACAAGCAATTTTGAAAGATTACCAGTTGTGGGGCTAAGTAAAACGGAATCGAGCAGTAGTAAAATTACAGATTCTGCAGCTGGTGCCACTGCTTTTGCAATAGGAGAAAAAACTTATAACGGAGCAATAGGAGTAGATTCTCTTAAAAAAACTAAACAAACTATACTTGAACTAGCTGAACAAAAAGGCTTAGCTACTGGAATGATAACGACTTGTGCTATTACCCACGCTACCCCCGCTGCTTTTATTGCTCATCAACCCTATCGTAGAATGTATGAGGAGATAGCGATGGATTTTCTAAAAACAGATATTGATGTATTTATCGGGGGTGGATTCAATCATTTCTCCAAAAGAAAAGATAGCCTCAATCTCACTTCAACATTAACAAAAAAAGGCTACAAAATTTACACCAATGAATATGATTTGTTTCACGATGATACACCTACAACAAAGATTGCAGCATTGGTAGCCGCCGAACATTTACCTAAAATGCAAGATGGAAGAGGTGACTACGAATCGAAAGCATTTGCTAAAGCATTAGAAGTATTGACACCCAATAAACAGGGTTTTTTTTTAATGATTGAAGGTTCGCAAATTGATTGGGGTGGGCATGAAAATGATGCAACCTATGTTCAACAAGAGGTGTGGGATTTCGACCAAGTATTGGGTAAAGTGATTGATTTTGCGGAGAAAGATGGTAATACCTTAGTGGTGGTTACTGCAGATCACGAAACTGGTGGCTTTGCCTTAACTCCTAAAACTGGTTATAAAGGCGAAGAATATGGAGAAATAGCTCCTTCATTTACGTCAAAAGGGCATTCTGCAACGATGGTTCCCGTGTTTGCTTATGGCCCAGGTGCGGAACAATTTATGGGTATATACCACAATACTGCTATTTTCTGGAAAATGAAAAATCTACTTGGCTTATAGTATTTACCTTGTCATTAATGATTAATAACTAAGTATAGTGCGTAAAATATTCACCTATACTTAGTTATTAGTTAGTCGACCCTCAAAAAGTCCATCGCACTTATCTTTTCTTTTTTTCTCCGCGAAAAAAAGAAACAAAAAAAGCTCGTCGCTGAATATTTGTCTTTGAAAGTCAATGTGTTAGCAATTTTTTGCTTACCGACAAATATAAGGCGACAGGTGACGGTTATTAATGGCTGGTGCTGTTGCATTTCGCCATTATTTGTCGGAATATGTTTTTCTGCAAGATTTTTACGTTTTTTATCCAAAATCTTGCAGATTATTTGCCGACTTTTTCAATTTAATAAACTATCATATAGATTGTTAATGACTTTTTGAGGACCGACTATTTAGAGTAAGACAGAAATTGTCGGTTCTATAAATTTTAATATTCACCCATATTTGCAATAACATACGACACCTAATATAGCTTATGTAACTAATTAAGTGACATCATACCCAACAAACTATTTACCGTTTTCCAATTTCTTGTTGAAGCAGCTACTTGTAACTTATTTTCAATAAACTGATTACTTAATTTTGTTTTTCCATATCCAAAAGGGCAATGTAAATAAACAGTTTGGGCTATTACTATACAACCCTCTAAAGGATTTTGAAACTTCAACAATTGGTCTATTTTATCTTGATTAGGCTTTTTTTCTAAAAAAACCACAAACAGCTTATCCTCTTCAATACCAGCATGAACGTAAGGATTCTGACTAACTATTTGTTGCATTTCATCATACGTTCGAACGAACACACTTACAGAAAAACCATATTTATCGACTATTTTATGTTCAATTTGTACACCCAATTCAGCGGCATTTAAACACTCACTTTGAAACACCAAGTTACCACTCTGAATATAAGTACGAATAGAATCAAAACCCAATTCTTGGTACAACATCCTTAAATCAGCCATTAAGATTTTACGATGTCCTCCCACGTTAATTCCTCGCAAAATAGAGACAAATGTTTGCATATCAGACTAAAAAACTGATTAACTATTTAAAAATTTGCTTAAGAAATTCTCCATAAGATGATAAACAACGTTCAATGTACGTTTCGATGAAGATGCAAAAAACATGACCGTTCATTTTTAATTTAGACTAATGCTATAGATACTTTAATTTCCGAAAATGAGTAATTTTATTGGCGTTCGGTTGCTTTTAGTTCTTTTTTGACTTAAGTTTGGCATTCGTGTACTTATTTTCAAATAAATATATAATCTTATAAAACAATGTACATTATACCCGCGATAGACATTTTAGACAAAAAAGTAGTCCGACTCAGTGGAGGAGATTACCAAAAGGTGACCAATTATGATGTAACATTAGAAGAAATGATTCAGAATTTTCAATCTAATGGCACAAATTACATTCAGATTATAGATTTAAATGGAGCTAAGGGCGATTTCTCGAATCAGCATTTCATCGCTGATGTTATCAAAAAAACTGAAATGAAAATTCAGTACGGAGGTGGAGTACGGAGTATTGAAAAAGTTAAGGAACTCATTGGCATGGGGGTACATAGAATTATAGTAGGAACACAAGCAATTACCAATCCTGATTTCTTACCTACATTAAGTGAAGAAGTTTGTGATAAAGAGAAATGCTCCGACCAAGTGATTGTAGCTATTGACGTATTAGACGAAGTTATTAAGTACGCTGGATGGCTAGAAAGTTCTCCAATCAAACTGATGGATTACGTTGACAGATGTCTTTCCTTAGGCTTTTTTAGATTTTTATGTACAGACATCGGAAAAGACGGCAAATTACAAGGAACAGCTAAAGCACTTTATAAAAAACTGTTAGACCATTCTCCTTTCATTAAATTAATTGGAGGTGGTGGTGTTAATACCATCGAAGATATTAAACAATTAGAAGGCGTAGAATTAGAATCCTTCGTAGTTGGAAGAGCAATATACGAGGGCAAAATTACCATCGAAGAAATACAAAATTGGAATTTAAACGCATTAATAAGTTTCTAACAAACTCACAAAAATAAAAACAATCAACATGTCTCAAAAAGCTATTATCAAAACAGAAAAAGGTGATATGACCATCGCTTTCTACGAAAAAGATGCCCCTAAAACCGTTCAAAATTTCATCAAACTAGCTCAATCAGGTTTCTACGATGGCGTTACATTTCATCGGGTCATTCCTAACTTCGTCATTCAAGGAGGAGACCCAACAGGTACAGGAGCAGGAGGACCAGGATATAGCATTCCCTGCGAATTAGATGGAGAAAATCAATATCATGATAGAGGCGTACTATCAATGGCTCATGCAGGGCGTAACACTGGAGGCTCTCAATTTTTCATTTGTCACAGTAGAGAAAACACACAACACCTAGATCGAAATCATACTTGTTTTGGAAAAGTAATAGAAAATATCGATATCGTTGACGAAATCAAACAAGGAGATAAAATTGTTACCATAGAAATCATCGAAAATTAACACAAGGCTAGCTCATATCCCCCTTGCATTTCTTATATAGGATTATGCTGAATATAGTAGCGGATCTTGTATAAAAAGGTTTTATCGTTAATCATCCTATTGAAATCTAAAATATCATTCATGAATCTATCAGGAATCGTAGCAGTAGCAGGTCGTAGCGGTTTATTTAAACTACTCGGACAAAATAAATCGGGTTTTATATTAGAAAGTTTGGACGATTCAAAAATTAGAATTG